>NZ_OY762552.1:900000-1157500 GCF_963666025.1 uncultured Methanobacterium sp.
GTCATTCCCTGGGCGGTGTTTTTGCATCGGATTATGCTGTAAACCACCAGGATAAAATAAAAGGAGTAGCATATCTGGCCAGTTACCCTTCAACCAATGCTTCAAATGCCACATTTAAGGCACTTTCAATTAGGGGCTCACTGGATAACTTGACCAAGGCAGATGACATCTCCAGTAATCTCGATAAATTCCCTACAAACACCACCTTCATCACCATCCCTGGTGGCAATCATTTCAACTTTGGAGATTATGGTATTCAATCCGGGGATAACAACAGTACCATTACTCGGGAAGAACAACAAAAACATACTGTTGCGGCAATTGTTGAGTTTGTTAAAAATCTTTAACGATATAGGAAAGTTAAGTTCTGTCTCGAATTTGATCACTTCCAATAAGTTTGGGGTATTAACTAAAAAAATCTTCAATAATATTGTTTTTAGGTTTATGGATTCATTTTTTTATTAATTGAAAGATATTAATGAAACATAAAATAATAATTCTATACATACCATAAAACTAATAAAAAATACTTAATTGGAGATAAAATGTTCCAACAGAAAAAATATCTTGTTCACATAGATATCTTGGGATTTGGACCCCTATTAAATAATATCGCGGATAATATAAGACGGGAACCAGAAGATGTGAGAGCAGATTTCAAAAATACAATAAATAAAAAGATAGATGAAGCTAAAAATGTAATTCCATTAGACATAATTGATAATGGAATAGATGATTGGACTTTAGCTATTAATAGTTTTAATGAAACTTTTTTTGTTATATCTAATATTTTAGATCATTATACTGGTTATAAAGATTACAAAACTGTTCCCTTAGAAATTGCTATTGGAGTAGTGAAATATCCAAAATGGGCAAATAAAGAAGGATTAAGTTATCAAAATAAAACAATTAATTATTTGAAATCCGATTTAATTAAAGAATACCATAACTGGTATAAACGAGAGTATAAAAAAAAATATGTGACTGAAACATATATTGTGATTACTGAACCTTTTTTTAGGGAATTACTGCGTACTGATCAAATTAATTGTATATCTATCCCATATAATAACAATTTTTTTTATAGTCTCCCACAAGGTATAATTGAAAGGGAAAAAAAAATTAATGAATTTCTTAAAAGAATAGAACACGAAAAAAGTGATTTTTCCGGTGCCTTGATTGATAGGATATATATTCCTCCTGAAGGGTACAAAGAAATCGAAGAGGCTTTAAAAAGAGATAGAATTGTTTTTATTACAGGTACGGCAGGTTATGGAAAAACATATACTACAATAAAATTATTATGGGAATATTTTAACAACGATTATATTCCAAAGTGGATTCCGGGCACAGATAAACTTGACAGAAGAAATGTCAGAGAAAAATTAGTTAATATTGATAGTATTCTAGAGCCAGGACATATAATATATTTTGAAGATCCATTTGGAAAAACAGAATATGAAGGGCATGATAATCTAAAAGAGAGGATTAATCACATTATTAGTATCGTGAAAAATAAAGAAAATGTTTATGTCATTATAACTTCACGAAAAGATGTTTTTAAACAATTTGAAAGAGAAAATTACTCTGTTGAAGAAATTCATAGCTTCGAAAAAGAATTAAATATTTTAAAGCCATCTTATACGTCACAAAAACGAAAAGAAATGTTAAAATGTTGGGCTATAGAGAAAGGATGTAATTGGCTTGAGGATAATGAACTTGAATGTTTTGTTTTGAAATCGATTGAAAACAAAGAAAAATTACCAACACCATTAAGTATTTATGATTTTGTAGAAGGTACCATAAAAACAATTGATAAAAAAGAATTAAATGAAAAAATACATATTTATTCAGGAAATGTTGGAAAGGCTTTTGCTGATGAAATTATAGGACTTTATGAATCTGGTCGAAAGGATAGAGTTCTATTTTTGTCTTTAATTTTTATTTCAGAAACATTTGAAGTTGATTTTATTAAAGAAGAATATGAAAAATTGATGGAAGAAAAATTTGAAGATTTCGAAGATATTCTTGAAGAGGAATATCGTGTTAAAGAACGGTCATTTAATAATGAAAAATATTTAGAATTTTCTCATCCATCCTATCTAGAATCAATCAACCATTTTTTAACGAATCCTGCGTGTAAAAAAATATTCTGGGATGTTTCAAAGAACTTTTTAGACCATGAGTATTCGTATGTTCAATGGGGAACTGCAGAAGCACTTGGAAAAATAGGGGATCGAAAAACTACCCAACTTCTCATAGATAGTCTAAATAATCCTAATAAAAGCCTTCAAAGTGCCTCTTCATGGGCATTAGGGGAAATAGGAGATCCAAAAGCAGTACCCCCACTTATTAAAATATTAGATAGTTCAGATTTCACCGTTCGAAGAGCTTCAATAATAGCCTTAGGAAAAATAGGAGACCCTAGGGCAGTGAAACATCTTATTAAAAATCTCAATAGATCTGATTTTAGTTCTCAAAAAGCTTCTGCTGAAGCTTTAGGAAGAATTGGAGATTTAAAATCAGTTCCTTATCTCATTGAAAAACTGAACGGACCAGATTGGGCTGTTCAATTAAAATCTATTGAAGCATTAGGAAATATTGGAGATCCACGAGCAGTAACTCATCTTATTAAATTATTAGAAGATCCAGTTGACAGTATTAGAAAAAAATCAATGCATGCACTAGAAAAAATTGGTGAACCTTCAGTAAAACCTCTAATTGAAAATTTAAATCATATTTCCTGGTCAACTCAAAATGCAACAGAAAAAGAGTTGATTGAAATAATTAAACCTCTTTTAAAATATATTATACCATTTTTAGAAGATCCAGATCAACATATGCGAAAAGCAACAGTACATGCTCTAAAAGTTATAGAAGATCCAAGTACAGTAGAACCACTAATTAAAATTCTTAAAGACCAATATTTAGATATTCGAAGAGATGCTGTTTTGGCATTAGGAAAAATAAAGGATCCCAAGGCAGTTCCACACCTTATTAAATACTTAAAAGATGAAGATTATATTATTAAATCGGGTGTAATAACCGCATTAGGAATGATAAAAGATCCAGATGCAGTAGAACCTCTTATTGAGATTTTAAACGATGCAAACGGATTAAAAACAATAAAAGTGTTGGGAGAAATAGGAGACCAACGAGCAGTTAAACCTCTTGTAAATCTAATTTTACAGGAAGGATTCTGGAATAAAAGAGGCAAAACCGCATTTAATGCTTTAAAAAAACTAAAATGCTCAAAAATAACTCTTTTTTTTATTGAAGCTCTGAAAGATTCTAATGAGAATGTACGATTAAATGCTTCTGAGGCTTTAGGAAGAATAAAAGATCCTAAAGCTGTAGAACCACTCCTTGAAGCACTAAAAGACTCCGAAATAGATTTTCAATTAAAAGTTATCGAAGCATTAGGAGAAATAGGAGATAAAAAAGCAGTTCCATGCTTAATAAAATTTTTAAAAAATGGAAAATGGTACATTCAAAGAGATGCAGCAGAGGCTTTAGGCAAAATAGGAGATAAAAAAGCAGCAAAACCACTTGTTGAAACATTACAAAAACCAAATACTGATAGTTTGGATGAAGTAATGGATGCATTGGGCAAAATAGGAGACTTAAATACTGTAGAACCAATTATGGATTATTTAAAAGGTAAAGATAACGAATTTAAAAAAATAATGATGTGGACATTAATAACTGAAAATAATCCAAAATTTTCAGACCGGATCTTAGATGAAATAGATAAGGAACTTGAAATCGATCTAATCACTGAGGAAAGATATAATTACGATCAGGAGTTCAAATTTGATGATTTCAATTATTAAACACAATTATTTCCCATAAAAACACCAATATTGAAAATTGGCAGAAAATATGAGTATTAAGGTATTACCTTCAAATAATGTTCCTCGTTAGTTCCGGCGTTAAACTCGATACTGGAAACCAGTTCCATCCAATCTTCGAATATTTTCCAGAGGACATCATCTGAAGCATAGATACAGAAAACCGTTGTATCCTCGTCTTCCATAACCACCCTTTCCACATCAGGATAATCCCCTTTAATATCATTGAATATTTCCTCAGCTGAGACTGGTTTATTTTCTTCCGTTTTTTCCATTAAAATCCCCTAACCTAATTAACCTATTGCTAAATTAAATACTAAAACTTCTAGCTAAATTTCCTAGCTAAAACTTCTATCATTTACTGCCCACAACACGTAAACTGGATACATTTAGGGGCGGTACTATAAAAGGTCCTAATTGACGTGTTTTTTCTGATGCGGCCTTTGAGTCTTTCAGTATGGAAAATATATTTCCAGAAAGCATTGCATTCTTAACTGGATAGGCTATTTCCCCTTTCTCAATTTTAAAGGCATTCATACCTTCCACCGAGAAATCTCCCGATATAGGGTTGGCAGTGTGCGCCCCCAGAACATCGGTGACTAACAGGCCATTTTTAACTTCTGAAAGTTCTTCAAAATCTTTAAAATCCAGAATAAGGTTCGATAAACTTACCGCAGGCATGTCATTGAATGACGCACGCATTCCATTACCGGTACTCTCGACATTTCCTTTGTTAGCTGTTTGTATATCATATAAAAAGGTTTTAAGGACCCCATCCTCGATTATGGTTGTTTTCTGGCTGGGTGTTCCTTCACCATCACCATGAGAAGAGTAAAGGCCCCCATTGATGGTTCCATCATCGTATATACTCAGGGAGGGTGATGAAACCTCGGTATCTATTTTATCAGCGTAAATTGACCTACCTCTCTGGACGTTATCCCCATTAATTGCCTGGGAAAATGTGGAAAGCAAACCTGCAGCAGCATGATGATCCATCAAAACCTTCATGTCACCGGTTTCAATTGTCCGACCACCCCTTGAATTTAAAGCAACCTCACATGCTTTATGAGCAACTTTATCTGGATCTATGTCCAGTTTTCGGGATGAATCTGATTCACTGGCAGTGGAAACACCTTCACCATCAGCGATATTAACTGCTATGAAGCCCGAGAAGTAGGTGGAGATATCTTCACAACTTACACCTTCTGAGTTGATGATCAGTGTTTTAGAGCAGTCTGCTGAAACCCCACCCGAGGTTGGCTGGCACTTATTCTCCAGAACTGTACCAATCATGGATTTTCCCAATTCAATGGTGTCTTCCAGTTCTAGATTGTTGATTTTTTTATCAAAAACACCATTAATTGTAGGATAATCTGATTTGGATGCAAATGCAAAGTTTTCATCAACCAGGTTGGCCTGGGCATTGGAAATTGCCTTGGCCACTGTTTCGGTTATTTTTTCAGTCTGGGTGGTGTATGCAAAACCCATTTTACCATCACAGATAACCCTGATACCCATACCCAGGGAGTATGATTCCTTGGCAAAGTCCACCTGGTCATTCTGAATGGTGGCATCCACACTCTCTGTAATATCAACATATATTTCTGCCTGATCAGCACCCTTAATGGCATAATCCAACGCTTGGTTAGCTAAATCGTTTATCATAATACAAACCTCTCTAACGCTTCTTTAACTCCATCCCCATATGGTTTTTGAGTTACATAATCTGCACTTGCTTTAAGTTCAGGGGCTGCATTGGCGACTGCTACCTTTAGCCCGGCAACTTTTAAAAATTCCAGGTCATTTTCACTGTCACCCACTGCCAGTATCTCTTCTGGCAGAATACCCATATCTCCAGCCACACGAACCAGGGAAGTGCCCTTGTCCACTGCAGGATCGGTGATGTGCAGTGCAAACTTGGTATCGTATATTTTCACATCAAAATCCTTCAGTGTATCTTTAATCAAATTCACGGGAAGGGTTCTGTAAAATGCAATTTCTGAAACCCTCTGATCTGAAAAATCCACTTTTTCGATGGGTTGTTTGGTTTTTAAAAATTCATAGGCCTCTTGACACTTTTGAATATCTCCCAGGACCATCCTACCCTCAGGTGATTCTATAACTCCCCCATTTTCAGCCACCAGCCCCCCTGAAGTTCCGATAAATATGGAAAGAGTTTTGGTAACTGGGAGAATGTTACCGGTAACGATGATGACTGGTATGCCGCGTTCTTCTACACTACGGATTGATTCCATGGCACTGCAGCATAATCTTCTCCTACCATCGGTTATGGTTCCATCAACATCTACTGCTACTGCTTTGATCAAGTTACTTCACCAGATTTTCCAGATTGTCCTTTGATTTTACAGATTATCATTTAATTTTACAAAATGCCATTCTAGTTTTAAAATGAACCGTATCTATGAGCTATATTACAGGTTCCTTCCTTACTAACCATACATGCCCCAATAGGGTTAGTGGGGTTACATTCCTTCCTGAAAAGTTTACAGTCTTCAGGACGGGCCATTCCTCGGAGTATGGCCCCACAGATACAGCCACTGACCACTTCAGGGATAGTACCTACTTCAATGTCGAACTTCTCCCTGGCATTTGAATCACTAAATTCATCTTTAATTTCCATAACTGAGTCAGGTATAGGTGGGAAACCCCTCCATTCCTTGGTGGTTATGTAAAAAACATCTTCAAGGAGTTTTTGAGCTTTTAAATTTCCTTCTTCCCTGACAGCTCGTTTATATTCGTTCTGAACCAGTGCCTTACCTTCATGAAGCTGTTTTAAAATTAAGTAAACTGCTATTAAAACATCCATCGGGTTGAACCCCGTTACGACCTGAGGTATTCCATATTTCTCTGAAAAAATATCATAGGGGCGGTTTCCGATTATGGTTGAAACATGCCCTGGTTCTATAAGGGCATTGAGATTCACTTCACCAGATTCTATTAAAAATTTGAGTGCTGGAGGTATCATTCGGTGACAGGATAGAACTGAAAAGTTTTCAGGTGGACCTGCAACTATTTCCGCGGCGGTGGTTGGGGCTGTTGTTTCAAAGCCAGCGGCCATGAAAACCACTTCATTATCAATTTTTTGAGCTAGT
Organism: uncultured Methanobacterium sp.; assembly: GCF_963666025.1. Classification (NCBI taxonomy): domain Archaea; kingdom Methanobacteriati; phylum Methanobacteriota; class Methanobacteria; order Methanobacteriales; family Methanobacteriaceae; genus Methanobacterium; species uncultured Methanobacterium sp. Next base: position 906,965 of record NZ_OY762552.1, read on the forward strand.
TCCACTGCATTATTCACTCCATAAACGATACGCACATCCGCTCCTTCTGCTTTTGCATCGGCAAGGGATCCTGATCCACCAGGGACCCTTAACATGTCCCCGAAAGTTGCTATGGTTACTCCCTGTTTAGCCAGTTGGAGACATTCTTCCACTTCACGTGCTGGAACGCAGCATACTGGACATCCCGGCCCAGCTACAACTTCCACCTCAGGAGGTAACAGGGTTCTTATACCGTGCTGCATTATGGTATGTTCATGAGATCCACAGACATGCATAATCTTTACTGGTTGGGCAATGTTTTCAATGCGTTTTACAATTTCCTTGGAGAGATCTTTCATTGTGCTCATTGGTGACACCTAAATACTCTGATACCGATTTAAACAAATGTATTTACATTAAAATTCGGTTAATGATTTTTATAAAATATTTTAATTGAAGTTATTTTATCATTCATTTTATTCCCAAATATGCTGTTTGAAATATAGTTTAAATACTGTTATATGGTTATGGGAAGTATTACATTAAAATTTTAGTATGGATAATGTTTACATAATTATAGAGTGGGAATACTACACATCTAACCGCAACATCCCCAATAATATCCAATTTAAATAGTTATTTTCTAAAATTAAAGATTTAAAAGAACTATCATTCCAATAAAAATCAATTTCTGACCTTAAATAGCCTTTTACTCCATTGAAATAAATATTCAAAAGATATGGAGAGTACTAGAGTTATAGTTATATATGTAAAGTATCAACTTATTCTTAGGCATATAATAAGTGATGCCCTTTTAGAAAATTAAATAATGGTTGTTAAAATGAATGCTGCTGTGGTTGGGCTGGGTGTAGAAGGTATTAATGCCGTTGAATCTCTCCTTAATCACGATTATGAAGTTTATGCTTCAGATATTAACCGTAACATTGAATTAGACTCCAAAAAAGACCTGGATGTGGATCTAGGATCTCATGATTTTGGAAAAATAGAAAAAGCAGATGTAATTGTTTTAAGCCCGGGATTATGGAATAACCCTGTTTTTGGAAATTTAAAGTCTGACAAAAAACTTTTATCAGATATTATAACTTCTCATCGCTCTTTATTTACCATAGGAGTCACTGGCACCAATGGTAAAACAACCACCACCATGATGATTGCCAGTATACTGCAAAAGGCAGGTATGAAAGTTCTCATTGGTGGAAATGCCGGTGGAGGTTTTAAGGGTTATACTGAAGTCATTTTAGAAGCTGCATCAGGTAATTATGATATTCTTTTGGTAGAAGTCTGTGATATGACTCTGGACTTCTGTAATCATACTTTTGATTTTAACTTGGTTGTAGTGACTAATGTGGGTAGAGATCATCTAGAATTCCACAAATCAGTTGAAAACTACCTTAAAACATTAGGGAATTTTATAAAGGACAAAAAGGTTGTTTTAAACAGGCCCACTGAAAGTTTAGGACATTTTAGTGATAAAGCATCTGAAACTCATTTTTTCACCAAAATTCCATATAAACTGAACTTGTTTGGAGACTTCAATCGAAAAAATGCAGCTGCAGCATCAAAAGCTGCGGAAGTAGTCGGAATATCTGATGAAACCATCAAAACTACCCTTAAAGAATTCAGTGTTTTGCCAGGGAGAGCTACCATAATTGATCTTCCCCATTCTAAGATAGTGGTGGGTAAAACTGATAACGCTGATGCAGCAGCAGCAGTTCTCAATGAAGCAGACTTTCCAGTTATAATCCTTGGAACACCACGTAAAGGCGAACTATGTCGTTTAGAAATTTTCAGAGAAGCTTCCAAGACTAAATCAAAGATCATTGCCATTTTCCCCGGACTGGATGACACACGAGACGACGTTCGTAAAGTGTTGATGGAAGAGAAATACCCCGGAACCATCCATAACCTGAGTAATGTAGACGATGTGGTTAAATTTGCACTTAAATGCTCAGAAAAGTATCCTAATGTGTTTATTGGTGGTAATGGACAACGTAAAATCATAGAGATAACTGAAAGCCTGAAAGCCATTTCAGCAAAATAGAATTGAATTATATCGTAATAATAATGATAATTAATATCATAATGATGATGCCTATTACTGGAGGATTAAAAAATGCGTAGATCTTTATTAAATCCTATACTGGCCTTTGGTGCTTTGATAATATTGATAATTGGTTTTTCTTATGTTGGTAACACCATTGAAGGTTATATTCCTCCACAAAAGCCTCAAGAAATCACGTCAATACCCATTGGAGACACAGTTATAGTAGGCACAGATCTGGTGGATGATTCTAAAATCAGGAAAGTGGCCTTCTTATACCATCCAACCTATTTACAGGAATTGCTCCAGACTGGGAACTATTTACCGGCTATCACTGGACTCCTAACTGGATCAATAGAAACTCCTGTTTCTGAATTTATTGGTGCAAACATATCACCACAGGGATTAGCCCAGGGATTTGAAGGTCCTGGTTTTTTAAGTGTTAAGGGCCAGCAACTGGTGGTTACTGCACCACAAACATTTGTATGGGGTTATAAAACCACTTACACAGTAGGAGTTAAGACTGCAAATGGTTTGGAGATCAGAAACGGTGGTAAAAATGGTAAAGTAGTTAAAGTCATCTCAGAATCAGATATCAACAATGCTACCATCCCTCATAATTATGTTGGTATTAGCACCACCAAGAAATGGTACAGCAACGCAGATACAGGGGATTACATTACCCTTGATTATTCCCTGACTGGGTTCAACGATGGTCGTAATCAGGTCACACCGGAGGATATAGAGAAATTCTTTGGACAGGGCGTTGTAGATTACATGGAAAATTATCCAGTCAGTTCCCCAATTATGGCTTATAACGGTTCTCATAGTGAAACTACAGTAGTCAGTTACTCCGAATCTTTAGGATCTTACCCGGAGTATGGTGATGCTGCTCGTGCTTACAATGCCAAACAATTTGCCAAAGCATGGGACGGTACCATTATACCTCCCGGCACTTCATCCTCTGGAAAATTGAATATAGGATTCGAATCAATCCGTGACCCCAACGCCACTTCAACTGGAGGGTATGCAACCCATGGAGTCTGTCCAGCAGGCAGATCACTGCGTGGTGCAGTTACATCACTAGGCCTAGGATTACCCAGTGGTATGGCATGGGGTGAACTGTCAGTTCCATATGGTGTCAGCCCTACAGAGGGAATTAAAGTCTACAACAGCCACAATTATCCTATAAAGATTTTAATGTGGGCCGAGGGAAGTGATTCCAGCACGGTTATTTACACCAGAATAGTTAAACTCAGTTAAGGTAAACTCAGTTAGGGTAAACCTTAACCTAATTTAAATCCTTTTTAACCTTTTATTTTCCATTCAGCATAGGAGAGTTTCTATGAAAGGAGTATCATGTATTATAACTGCAGCAGGCAAAAACAGGCGAATGAGGGAAGACCTTCAAAGTAGAGGAATGGAACTAAAACATAAATTACTTCTTGAGATCAATGAAGAACCTTTAATAAGTTTCACTGTTAAAAAGGCCTTGCAAACAGGTGCAGATGAATGTATCGTTGTTTTAGGTCATTTCATGGATGAATTGTACCCTACATTGAATGGCATAAACAACTCCCGACTGCGTATCATTGAAAACTTGGACTTGAATGTGGAACTATCCCAGACTCTTTTAAATGGAGTGCTTAATTCCAGATATGATTACTGTTTGTGTCTGGCAGGGGACCAGCCTACAGTAACTCAAAAAACTATGGAAAATCTCATCAATCAACTTTTAAACAGCTCGGAACCAGAAAATACAATTTCAATTCTGGCTCGTGGTAAAACAGGATATTTGGATAGTGCTAAGGGTTTGGGAATGCCCTTTGCCTGCCACTCATCACTATTAAAATGTTATCTTCAGGGTGAAGATGATAACTTGAATCCCATCCTGAGGAGAATGGTGGCGGATGGAGTAGCATTATACGCTGTGCCTGAAGAAAACGAGCTGGAACTGGTAAATATAAATAGATATGATGATTATCTTTTAGTTCGGGATAAAATTAAGGAGTAGTTAAATCCAAACGTTTTCAGTCCAATCTAAATTTATAGTCAATCCAATCTAGAATTTTTGCAAATCTAGAATTTTATTGAAGACTAATTTTATGAATAAGTATTTTTACGAATGAATGATTGTTATTAAATAATTTATTTTAAATTAAAACCTCCAAAAAAACTGGAATCCATAAACAAAACTAAAAACAATAGGGAAATGTTATAAATTCCAGTTAACGGAGTCCTTCCATATAAATAAGGAGCTTTTCCGTGTTATTTGATCTTTCCCTATTAAAATATTCAACCTAACATATTCAATATTTAGTTTCAATATTTAGTTAAATTTTTTCCAGAGCATTAACCACACAGCCAATGTTCTCTCCAGTAAGACCAATTACAACCTCATCTTCTTTTATATCAGAATACTGGCGAGATCCACTGCACCCTAGGGTGATGTTGGGTCTGCGACGTAGGAAGGGACCCGAAACAGAGTCCGCACATATAGACTGTATACCTGCAAAGTCCGCTTCCACTCTACCCCCCATGGTGTATACAAGAGCTTGTGAGAGTTTCATTGCCTGAGCAGGGTTCCCTATAACAACAATAACATCTGGATCGAAGTTAGCTTTATCCAGTGGGGCATAAGCCAGGGCATACATCATTGGGTCAATTTTGGGTATGTCTTCCATGGTTTTTCTGGCAGCACCAACACTGGAAAAACGACCCAATCCATAGTAAAATTCACCGGTCTTTATTTTTTCAGGAGCTTCCATGAGTCCCAGTGCTGCTGCTCCACCTTTACACTGCTGCTCATTAGCTGTAGCATAAAAAACATCCCCCTTGCTGGCTTTGAATACAAGTTCACAGTGCCTAAGAGTTTCATCTGATTTAGGTATACCTTCTGGAATATCTTTCTCGTTTAAAATGAATTTAATAGCAACGGGGGATCTTTTAAGCCCCAAATTTTCAATTAATTTCTTTGATATTAAATCATATTCCCCTGATTCGCAACCACACGTATCTTGTTCACTCATAATAGTTCACCTCAAATATAAATTAGGCTTGCCAACTAAAAATTTTTTCTATTTAAATTTAACAAGAATTAATGTTAACCTAGAAAACTAACCTGATTAAAATAGAGAATGAAGAAAATAGGGAATAAAGAATAGAGAATGAAATGGGGGGGGAATTAGAATTGAAAATAGAATTAGGAATAATGAATTGATAGTAGAAAAAGAGGAATGGAGAATAGAGAAGGGGGATTAAAATAGAGATATATTGTTTATTAATCTTAAAGTCATCACAATAAAATAATAAAACACAAAAAAAATCGTTTAGGTCTTTCCAAGTGAATATCTTTTGGATAAAATATCCTTTAAATAAAATATCCACGAACAAAGGCCATTTAAACAGTTTTTATTCCTTCCACAATCTCAGAAATCTTTTCTTTGATATTGGAAGTATTCTCAACCACTGTTCCGGTTACTATAATATCTGCACCAGCTTGGGCTGCTTTTTTGGCATCTTCACCAGTTCGGATTCCTCCGCCAACCAGTACCATGTGGTTGGTGAACATTTTAACCTTCTTGATCATTTCAGGAGGTATTATCTGTTCTGCCCCGGAACCTGCTTCAAGATAGAATAATCTCATTCCCAAAAACTCAGCTGCCATGGCATAGGCAGTGGCAAGGTCTGGTTTGTTACGAGGGATTAATTTTGCATCTCCCACCCATCCTGCAGTTCCACCCGGCTGCACAATGACGTATCCCATTGGGATGGTTTCAATTCCTATCTTTTTAATTTTTGGAGAGCCCAGTGCCTGTGCACCAATAATCCAGTAAGGATTGGTTGAATTAAGTAAGCTCATGAAAAATATGGCATCAGCATAACTGCTCACACCGGTGGTGTTACCCGGAAACAGGATGATTGGCACTTCCAGGTTTTCCTGGAGTATTTTCGCAGTTGCGTCCAGATCCTGGGAATCTGTGGTGGATCCACCCAGCATAATACCATCAGTGCCCCCAGCAACCGCTTCAGTAGCAATTTCCAGGGCCTTTTCTGGGTCCTGTTCCTCTGGATCAAGAAGGGTTAGGTGAACCTTCCCCCTCTTCAGGGTTTCTCTTAAATATTCTTCAACTTTCATCAAGATCACGCCTAAAAATATTAAATGTGTAAAAAACCATGAACATCTTAATCATTTGAAAAGTGTATTTAAACACGTTTATGGACTAACCATTATATTAAACACTCAAATGAATGAATAAAATAAAAAAAATGGATTTTTATCCCAATTCCCAAGAAATTCATCTTCTCAGAATGAGGGAAAGAGGAGTATTATCCTCTTGGTTCTTTGGCTTTGAATCTCAAGCCCTTGTATCCACACTTACGACAGGTTTTAGCCGTTGGAGGGTTTCGAGCGTTACATTTGAGACAAATCTTAATCTTGAATATTCTGTTTTCTGCTTCTTCGAATCTAGCCATTATTTAGCCTCCTATGAATTCATTCTGAATATCTACAACTTCCCTGCTACTACGAGCCTGGGAATAAGCCTCTAAGAGCTCATTATTAAGCTCCAGAAAATGAGGTCCCCACTTGAAGTGGGACATAATCTGAATAGCATTATCTTTAAGCCCCACTATATATAAGGTTGCTGCCACAGCCTCAGCAGTGGACAGTATACATGGTTTACCATAGTTGGTGGGATTGGCCGCAACAAGGAATGGAAGGGAACGATGGGTCGAAGTGCCCCTGAACATGGCCGATGACTTGTCAATCCGTTTCCATGAGCAATCTAACCCTACAATACCTTTTTTAGCAACTAAATCATGGTCTTCTGGCGACACTGACTTTGGTGAGAATGGATCCAATACTAAAGCCCCTCGTGGTATCTGATTAAGACGACTAACCATTTGAATCTGGTTCAGCTTGGCCAGTTTACGAGTGGTGCATTTTTTTGGATCACACTGTTCTGCGTGGTATATAACTACTTTATGAGGCATAGAATCAAAATTTAAAGATTTTAATTATTAACTCAAGTGGTTTAATTTTTAATCAATTGGTATTTCGGGGTTGTGTATAATTTCATTGACAACCAACAATAAATATCTTGAATTATTTCTTTTAATTTTACTGGTATTTAGTCTTTTTTAGAAAAATTTTTTTTAAAAAATTTCAAAATGAGATTCGCCAAAAAATACTATAAATTTTATCCCAAAAGGTATTTCCAAATAAATTATCCCAAAAGGTATTTCCAAATAAATTATCCCAAAAGGTATTTCCAAATAAATTATCCCAAAAGGTATTTCCAAATAAAATTACATAATAATCCTGAAAATATGATTAATAGAGGGGATGTAATACCATGGAAAGACAAAACCTTATTTTAACCGCAATAGGCATATTAGTGATATTACTCATTTTTATTGCTGCTATGGGCTTATCTGGAAATAATAGCTTCCAAAACGGCCAATTGTATTTTGAATACCCTCATGCCTGGAGCCAGGATCATATCATTGGAAACTTCAGTCAGGGAACTATTTATTCTGAAGTCACCCTAAAAGCCAATTTCCCTGTTGCCAATGGACAGGATCAACCTGCTTTCATTGTATTGAATATGCAGCCCAAAACCCAGGGTATAACCAACGCACCCCCTGCAACATCCCTGGCCACCAATACCAGTAATTCTTCAAAAGTCATGGTAGGAGTTACCAATCTCACCGCCATTCAAATGGGCAGTTACAGCCAGAATATAGCGCAGAAAACCTCAGTTATTGAAAAAAACAATTACTACTACACCATTGAATACATATGCCTTCCTTCTGCATTGAATCAGACCGAAGCAGCATATAATCAAATTTTGCAGACATTTAAAATTGTTTAAATAACTTTTTTTCTCTTATTTTTTTATTTTTACAGCCCATAGCTCCTGATTTTTTACAACCCATGAATTATGATACAATAAAACCCTAACTAATGAAATAATTAACCCCTAACTCATGAAAAAATAATATAACACGTCAAAAAAAGGCACACCTCAAGCTTTAAGCAGTTAAGGATACTTCACTTGAATAACAACACTCTATCACTAAAGATTCTCTCTTTCATGATCCATTATTCTTTCAATAACACTGCCAGGATCTTTTAGCTCTTCCAGATCATAGTAACGGCCCCCTGCAGCCAGGGCTAGTTCCATATTTACTTCATGACCGTAACGCACCGATTGTTCAAAGTTAATTACCACTGTGTGTACTTCTTTTTCTTTAATCTTCTGGGCAATGTTGAGGGCATCTTTCATGGGTCCCTCCTCCAGACCAATATTGGGCATACCATCAGAAAGTACAATGAGTAGTGGTACAAATTCTGCTTTCAATTTCTCCTTTTTTAGGATTTCCAGACCTTTTTTCATGCCTGCAGCCAGTGGCGTTGTTCCTCCAACCTGAATGTTATCCACCTGCTCACGGAAGGATGTGGCCCTGCGGGTGGTGGGAATAATTATCTCTGCTTCCTGCCCTTTAAATCCAATAACACTTACCCGATCCTGATGCCGATTTGCATCCTCAATAACACTGTTTAAAATTCCCTTCAATCGGTTTGCTTTGCGATCAGAGAACATGGATCCACTGATATCCACCACCATAACAATGGATGCTTTAGCACCATGTTTACGAATTTTATGACGTAGATCTTCACTTTTAACATTAATTTTACCCTGAGAACTGATAGCTGCCGCCCTTAAAGTTGCATCAATGGCAATATCTCCAGAAGAGTCTTTGGGTAGTTTACTTTTAATATAACGTCCTTTCTGAGTCTTTGAATCAATTCTTTTACCGTAAAGGCGTTTTTTCTTTTTCCCCTTAATTTTAAGGAGTTTTTTCACGTCAACCTCTTCTTCCTGGGCTTCCGCCTTCTGTTCATCTTTTTTAAGGGTTTTGAGTTTCATACCCTTCTTTTTCTGTTCACTTTCTATTTGTTCTGGGGCTTTTTTTTATCATCCCCTTTATTCTCATCGGAAATTTCATTCACAGCATTTTCTATTTGTTTTTTTATTTTATCCTCATCCAATGATTTTTTGTGGAATCTCTCCCCTAAAACAAGGGCTGTTGCCTCTTCCACATCAATATATTCAACTTCCTGATGTTTATAGTATGCAGCCAGTGTTTTTGATGTCTTTAAAATAGCAATATCCGCACGATGACCGTCTACACCCATATCCACACAGAGTTGAGCTATTACTTTCATCATGTCCTGTGAAACCTTAACTTCCTTGAGGAGTTTCCGGGCTTCAATAATATTCTCAAGTATCTGATCCTGATATTTTTGGAATTCTTCCCTGAAGGCTGTGGGATCTTTTTCAAAAGCTTCTCTCCTTTCCATGATCTTCACACGATCATCTATATCCAAGATACTCTGCACCGAGATTTGCAAGCCTATCCTATCGGATAACTGTGGTCTGAGTTCTCCTTCAGCTGGATTCATGGTTCCCACCAGTATGAAGTTGGAAGGGTGAACCAGTGAAATACCTTCACGTTCCACAGTGTTTATTCCATAAGCAGCCGCATCTAAAAGCACGTCAACCAGATTATCATCCAGAAGGTTTATTTCATCAACATACAAAATATTACGGTTTGCATCAGCAAGTAGACCTGGCTCTAATGCCTTCATTCCCTCTTTGAGTGCCTTTTCAATGTTAATTGACCCAACCACCCGGTCTTCAGTGGCCCCTAATGGTAGTTCCACCACCCTCATTTTCTTCTCTTCTATCTGGATTTCTCCAGATTCATCATTCTTACATGAATCACAGAAAGAGGTTGGATCATGAGGATCACAGTTGAAAGGACACCCCTTAACAACTTTTAATGGAGGTAAAAGATCTGCCAAAGCCCTTACTGCCGTGGTTTTTCCAGTTCCTTTATCACCCTTAATAAGCACTCCACCAATCGAGGGGTTGATTGCATTCAATACCAGGGCTTTTTTAACTTTTTCTTGGCCAACAATAGCTGAAAATGGGAAAATCAGGTTTTTCAATAGTCTCACCATCGCAATAGAAACATGAATTCCATTAATTAAATTTATGGATTTTTAAAGTGTTTTAAGTGTTATTACTATTATTTTTTATAGAATAAATAGTGTACCCTACCAGTTCCAGTAATCTATTAGGATTATAGTTATATCATTGATTGTCATATATTCTGAGAATTACCTGGTTATACGCACAAATATCTATTTATAATGATAAATATCCACTTATACACATAACTATCCAATTTGGGTAAGTTATATTGGAAAATTTAATTCCAAAAAACTAAATATTATTGATAACACAATATACTATGGTGATGTGTAATGTGCACTGTAGGCGGCCCTATGGCTGACATTAAAATGAAAAATCTTAAAACCAAGAGATATCGTTGTCTGGACTGTGATAATGAATTTAAAGGGATTGGAAAAAGAGTTGTCTGCCCTTCCTGTCAGTCAGATAATGTAGAAGAAGTATAATTATCATATTACTCGAACTCCCATGGTAGAAAAAATTCGCCTCCAATATAATGAAATTATTTTTTTAAAGGGAAGCTCAGGGACAGTTGGAGTGGCCAAATTTGGAAAAACAGGACATATATTTATTGGAACTCCTGATAAAGAAGAAATTGTCATGTTTCTAGAGCCGGATGATATTATTGCAGTTTCTAGCCTAAACTCCGAGCCACAAAGCGAAGATGGAATCAGATCACTAATTTTTTTATTAAGGGAAATGGGAGCTCCTTTAGTTGTTTTGCCATCTGATCATCCCACTTCACAGCGACTATCCATGGTGGCCAGTTGCGGGGAAAAAGTGCGCCTGGATTGTAAGATCACCCCCGGGACCCACCCGGAACAGGATATACTATGCGCCTGTGATGATCTTTCAGGAGTAGAGATTAAAGGAGTTAATGGAGGATTAGAGGTTACTGGCCCCCTAAAAGAATTTAAAGTAGAAAAATTCTACAGTAGATAATTTCAAGGGGATCACCAATACTGACTTATCCTGAAGACTAACCTATACAAACAATATATGAACAATAAAATGTTAGTTAATAACCAGTTTAATATAATATAATAAATAAATTGTATGGCACTTAACATCCCTATTTAATTTCCATATTTTCAAAGGATAATTGAGATAATCCATTCTTTGATGAAAATACATTTCTAAAATGGTTCCCAAATAAGGATACTCGTCTCAAATAATTCCTAAATAAAAAGAAATATACAACTAATGAATTGAAATAATAATTTCAAAACTTTTAACAAGAGATAATTTTTAGATGATTAACATGAGTATCGCTGAATTTTACCAGATATTTGGCCAGGTTGTTTTCGCGGCTGGAATTCTTCTTCTGATTTTATTATCAGTCACCCTTATACTGGGCCGAATGCTAATTGAAAAAGACCGCCTGGTCTTTCCTAAACTGTTACTATTTACCATTGACGTTTTCTACGGACTATTTAAAAAGTTCTCAGAAAATCTGGGAGTGGATGCCAAAATCGTGGATCAAATTGGGGTTGAAGTCCGTAATAAGGTTAATGAAAAAATATTCAGGAAAACAAAGCCCAAAGACAAGATACTGGTCCTTCCACACTGCTTAAGACATAAAGATTGTGAAGCCACCCTCGAGTCATCAGGATTAGTGTGTAAGAGTTGTAATCTCTGCGTAATTGGTGTCTTAAAAGATAAAGGGGAAGAAATGGGTTATGAAGTTTTCATAATACCAGGTTCCACTTTCCTCAAAAAGATCATCGAACAAAATCGTTTCAAAGCAGTTTTAGGGGTTGCCTGTTATCAGGATCTTAACCTGAGTATGATGAAACTATCCAAATTTTCATGCCAGGGTGTGCCCCTCTTAAAAGACGGTTGCGTAAACACCAAGGTTGATGCCCGTGTGGTTCTGGAAAAAATGGGAGTTGAACTGGGTAATTCTCCAAAAAAATCAGGAAGTTCCTGTAGTAATGAACCAGAACACCGTGGATCACTATAATCCTCAAAATAAACTCTTTTTAAGTGGATCCCTATCTCAAACTAACCTTTTTTTAAGTGGATCACTATAAACTCAAACTAACCTCTTTTTTAAGGTGATTGCTACAGCTTCAAACTAACACTTTTTAAATTATATATTAAAAATCAGATTTAATATCCGATTTTTAATTAGATATTTATAACACACAGATTACCCCTACAACAAAAGATTCTCTCAGGTTCAGGGTGCGAAAACATTCCATAAACCATGGAAAATAATTGAAGCATAAGTTTTACCAGTTTTAAGGCGTAGCAACCCAACTATTAATCCTAAAACGAGGCCTATTCCCATTTTTGAAATCATGATCATGGCCAGATTACCCTTAGCCAGAGGGTGGAGCATTAGGACATCCACATATCCCAGATGCCATACCATGAAAAGTAGAGTTACCGTGATAAGTGTTAACCCATTGGGATTGACCATTCCTCCAGATTCAGAGATCTTACCCCAGATATAACCCCTGAATAAAAGTTCTTCAAATAAAGGAGTAATAATACCAAATAGCAGACCCATAACCAGGACATGAAGTTCCCATTCAAATGTATAGGGACTCACTGCCAGAATTACCAGCAACGTTAACCCCAGACTATAAAATATCCGGGTTCTCAGGCAAATATTATCCCAGTTAAGTCCCAAATTCTTCAAAGAGGGTTTAAAATATACAAGCAGAATTATTCCCATGATTATATACGCCAAACCATTTAATAACTGGAAAACGACTATATTAGTCCCTGGTTGGACAACAGTCCAGAGGCCACAAAATATAACCGCCCTTACAGCTTGTATAATAACCAATGCCAGAATAATTTTCAGCACAAGTTTTAAAAAGTTGTTTCTGTCGGGTAAAGAATTGAAAAATTTCATTAATAAAGCTCCTTTTTGAATTTCAATATTATCAAATGTTTTAAAGTTCATTCTACAGATTATTCATACTGTAAAAATATCATAATCTAAACTAATCTAGACTAATCTAGACTTCATTATGACCACTTTTTAAGTTCATGATTTGTTCATGGTTCAAAAATATTCCATAAACCATGGATAATAATTGAAGCATATGTTTTGTCTGATTTAAAACGTAAAAAACCCACAATTAGACCTAAAACTAAAGATATTCCAATTTTCAAGATTATTAACATGCCTGCATTGCCCATAATCACAGGATTTCGGATGAAAAAATCAATATAACCCAATTGCCATACTCCAAAAAGGAGTGTAACCGTTAAGAATGTTAAAATATCTGGGCTAATAATTCCATCTGATTCATGTAACTTACTCCAGATATAACCTCTAAATAACAATTCTTCAAATACAGGAGTTATTATGCCGAATACTATGTAAAAAATAAGAACGTGAAGCTCCCATTCGGACATATACTGGCTTAAGATGAGTGTACTAAGTACTGAAAAACCAGTAATATAAAGTATCCTTGTTCTCAGCCGGATATTATCATATCCCAATCCAAGATCATTTAAAGACGGTTTAAAATAGATAAGCAGGATTATACCTACTATTATAAAACTTAAACCATTCCAAATATTCTGTGATGACAACCATGGTTGGGTAATGGCCGATAAAACTCCAAAAAGGATTACTCTTAAAAATTGTATACCAACCAAGACCAGTATTATTTTTAAAACCAGCTTCAGAAAGTTGTTTCTGGCTTCATGAGTTTGGAAAATTTCCATGAGCATCCTCTCATCAATCTTATTTGTAGATAAAAATATCCTCAATCTGCACTTTAAAGAATTTAGCTATTTTAAAAGCTAAAATCAGGGAAGGATCATATTTCTCCTTTTCTATGGCAATTATGGTCTGTCGAGTTACGCCCAATCCCTTGGCTAGTTCTTCCTGGGTTAAATTCTGCGTAGCTCGATATACCTTGAGATTATTCTTCATATAAATCAGGACCCATATTTTTTATCGTAATAGCCATAGAAGATGTAGTATAACATTAAAAGGGCAACTGCAGCATAAGAAAGGGTAAATCCTGCCTGGGTAAAATCAGGGTACTCCTTTCTCAGCATGATAAGGAACATTCCAATAAAAGCTATGGAAATAGAAAAAAGCACTATTGCAATCCTAGATGCCTTTTCACTCACTTTAGCTATTCTTTCATCTTCCAGGATTTCATCGGTATTCTTTTTGTAAATGTAGGATATCATAGTACCGATTACAATTGCCAGGATGGCAAGAAGGAGGTTTTCAGTGATAACCGATAATCCCACTACAGTTGCAACGAATATAGCAACAATTATTCTTAGAATCTGATAATTTTTCATAAGATCACCTTTTATTAGTTTTTATTCCGTTAAAATTTTCGATTGTAATATGCTCGAGATGTGAAGTACAGGATAAAACAGAATACTGCGGCTATAATCAGTGTATACCCGGCCTGCAATAATTGAGGGTAACTGTCCCTCAGGGCAATGAGAATGATACCAGCATAAATTATAACCGCTACAAAGATTCCGAACGTCATTGTAGCTGCCTTCTCATTGATTAATTGAGTTCTTTCATCTTCCACAACAACACTGCTGCCTTTCTGGAAAATTTCCTGAAGATTATCTCTGTGGATGTACAATACCGTGCATAATGCAATTAAAAGGATGATTGCCAGCAGAACAATGTAAACATTCCCCAGTATTAGACCAGCAATCCATAGACCAGTTACAAACACTGAAAGTATTTTTAAAAATAATCCTGATTCGAATATAGACAGTATTTTTAAGACTATTCCAGATTTTTTATCCAAATTATCCCCTTCTTTCAAATTATCACCTTCTACTATTTCATCCATTTTTTATCCATCAATACTATCCTCTTTTTTAAATAATCTCCATAGAGCCACGTTTGAAGCAAAAACCGTGGCAAGTAGCTGTAAAAACGGAGATATAAATATCATCAGAATCATCCATCCAATGAAGCTCATTTTAGGGTCATAAAGAATCATTGGAATTCCAGTATTTACAAAATCTGCACCAGGATTAAGGAGTATTGTGCTTAGGGGCACCCAAATACACAGCATCAAGATAAATGTAAAAAGGGCAGTATACAGTGAATATTTTAAAATTTCATTTAAGATTGTGCTTACATCTTTTTCATTGAGTGCTGATTGTTTAGCTATGTACCAACCTACTGGAAATCCCAATAGTATGCACAAAAAAGGGACACCCATCCCTATTCCTGCGAAAAATGTGTTTATGAGTATATAGACTAAAAAAAATTTCTTTTTGCTCATTTTATAAATTTTATTCATTTATTATCCCTCAATCTCCACTAACTACAACTATTAATTATTTAAGACACCAAGACTTTTTTAAAAATTTTAATTTCATCACCATTCCATGTAAAGTAAACTATACATTATGTTATATAAACTTTACTAAATGTACGTACAAGTTTACAAAATAACAAATTTCACAAAGCGAAATAGACTCACAAACAATAAAGATAAAAAAAAACCCCAAAATAAAAAATAAAAAATAGATTTGCATGAGGAAAGAATAAATCTTGGCTAAAGAACAAAGATAAGAATTATTCCTAAAAGAAAAAGATGAAAATTATTCCTAAAATAAAAAATCATTTTTTTGAAGAATAAAAAATTAAAATTAGTTTAAAAATAGTTAATTAGTCATAAAGAAAATTTATATAAATTTTAAAGTCTTTAATTTACTTTTAAAGTATTATAATTGTTTTAAAGTTTTGTAGTTTTGTCTTGAAGCATTTTAGTTTGTTTTAAAGTATTAGGGCTTACTCAACTCATTTAAGATCTCTGTGGAAACACGTAAGAACTTTTCAACCAATTTACGATATTTTTCTTCGCTTTCTTTTAATTTTTTCTCCATCTGGTGTTTATATAATGCCATTTCTATGGCACTCTGGATTTCACGGTCTTCAAATGGTTTCAGAACATAACCAAAGGGTTCAGTCACCTTGGCCCTTTCCAGGGTTTTTTCATCGGAGTACGCAGTCAAATAAATAAGGGGAATATCAAATTGCTCACGTATTTTCTGGGCTGCATCAATTCCATCCATTTCCCCCTTGAGCACAATATCCATCAGAACCATGTCGGGTTTCAGTTCTCCTGCTTTTTGAATGGCTTCCTCACCAGTATCAAAAATCCCCAAAACTGCGTATCCCATATTCTCCAGTCGATTTTTAACATCCGCTGCAACGATGATCTCATCTTCCACCAGCATAATACTTGTATCAGCCATAAAGTCCCCCATCCATTTAACACTTATTTATAGCGTTATTTTCATTTTAAATATGATATAACCCATTATATCAGTTTTTTACATCACATATAGTCACATATTATACTAAATTCCCTATATCTTCACTATGTCCATTTAAAATGTTTATTTCACCAGTTTCTTAGACTTATGGAAAATATTACATTAACCAAAAATCAATGCCAAAATTATATTTGTCACTAATATAAATTACAAATTTCGATTTTGGGACTGATTAATTTATATTTAAAGAAATTTTTCATCATAACTACATGAAAAATTATACATAATTTATGATATATATGTTAAACAGCGCCATTTAAATTATACAACATCATTATAAAATTTTTAATATAGTATTCCAGTTCACGTATTCCCAGTTCACTAGAAAAACATTCCGGGTTCTAAAAAAGATTAACGGGTTTGAAAAATGAATGAAAATGTTGATGACCTTCTTAAACGTATAACAAACCAGTTTTGTGAGGAAGAAGGAAATCTGGAGAAAGTTCGCAGGGATTTTGATGAATTTTATCTTTCATTCAGTTCCAGGGGGCCTCTTAAAATCACCGCTGAAGAGGATGCTCCGGTGCCCTCATACTGGATTGTAACTCCCCAAAGTAGTTACCATAAAGTTCTTTTATTCTTCCATGGGGGAGGTTTCAACCGAGGATCTACCTACGGACACCAGGATCTATGTCAGAGGTTATCCCAACACACTGGTTTCTCAGTGTTCAGTGTTGATTACAAATTAGCCCCGGAACACCCATTTCCTGCCGCAATTGAGGATTGTATTCAATCATATCTCTGGCTGCGCGACGAAGGTTTCAAGACCAGTGAATTAGTGGTTGCAGGAATATCTGCTGGGGGTAATTTAACTTTGTCCACCCTACTTGCTCTGAAAAAGATAGGGGAAAAAATGCCCCTGGGCGGAGTTTGCATGTCCCCCATTGTGGATTTTAAATTTCCAGTGGTTTATACTCATTTGAAGGATGTTAACGATTGGATCAACTATGAACAACTGGATGAAATTCGAAAGTCATACTTGAACGGACAAAACCCTTCTAATCCCCTGGTTTCACCAATATGTGGAGATTTAGAGGGACTTCCACCCCTTATGATTCAGGCAGGTAGTCGTGAGCTTCTTCTTTGTGATATCAACCGTTTCCGAGATTTAGCGGTTAAAAAAGAAGTTAAAGTGAATTTAGAGGTTTGGCAGGACATGTTCCACTCCTGGCAATTGTTTTATTCTCAATTACCCGAGAGTGACCATTCATTAAGGAGCATTGGGGAATTTGTAAATGGATTGATAGGGGATTAAATTTAAAACCAGGACAGTTCCCTCTTATTAATTATGTGAAATATGAAAGAATTTTTTATTTAAAAGATTCCTGATTTAAAGGATTTCAGGCTAAATGATTACTGATTCTAAACTTTATATTTTCTCTTTGAATTGACCAATATCCAAAATATGGGGATTAACCCTTCATTTTGGCAATAGCTCCTATTCCTGCACCATTTACTCTTTAAATTATATTAATTCCCGAAACAATTATTGGATAAATAAAAAGGTTATTGGATCGTGGAAAGGTCTAACTGTTTAAGCTCATAAATTATATAATCAAGCAAAAAATGGTTAGATAATCAAGCAAAAGATAGGACCCAATTTGGTCCCAAAAATCAAAGAACGTTCGCTATTTAGGAGGTACCACCCTATGAATAAAGTACTATTGTTATGTGCCAGTCCCCGGAAAGAAAGTAATACCATGCATGTCCTGGAAGAATGTGCTAAAACTATAGAAGAAAATGGTTTAGAAGCTGAAATAATATCCCTGCGCCAGAAGAAAATTCGTTCATGCATTGCTTGTGGAAAATGCTCTGAATTACACCAGTGCGCCCTCAAAGACGGCCTCAAGGACATAATAGAGAAGTTAAAAGAAGCAGATGGTTTCATCATCGGATCCCCAGTGTACTTTGGAACTGCCCGTGGAGAGTTAATGTCGGCCTTACAGAGGATTGGAATGGTTAGCATGTCTTCGGGTAATTTTTTATCCTGGAAAGTGGGAGGGCCAATTGCAGTAGCTCGTAGGGGTGGACACACAGCCACCATACAGGAAATGTTGATGTTCTTCTTCATTAACGACATGATCGTCCCTGGAAGCACCTACTGGAACATGATCTTCGCACACAAATCCGGAGAGGCAGAAGAAGACACCGAAGGAATAGAAACAGCAGTTCGTTTCGCAGATAACGTTGCCAAACTAATATTAAAAATAAAATAAAAAAAATAGAATAGTAAAAATGTTAGGATAATGTTAACCTCCTTACCAAACACCTTAAAAAACATGAAAACTCTAAAAACCTCTTAACGAGAAAACCTACCTAAAATATAAGGATCCAAAAATGGCAGAACAAGAACTTTACCGTAAATTCGCCCGTTATTACGACCTAATCTATCAGTGGATGGATTATGAGGGCGAAGCAGCTTTTATTGAAAAGATGGTGAAACTTCACCAGCTTTCTCCAGGAAATGATCTCCTGGATGTGGCCTGCGGTACAGGTAACCATTCCCAGTACCTTACAGACTCATTCCAAGTGATGGGTTTAGATATTAACCCAGAAATGATGGAAATAGCCCAGGAAAAGGTCCCGGAAATGGAACTCGTCCATGGAAACATGCGCGAAATGAACCTGGAGATGGATTTTGATGTTATTATCTGCCTTTTTTCAGCCATAAACTATAATACCAGTTTAAATGATCTGAGTGAAACTCTTAAACGATTTTATGATCATCTGAAATCGGGTGGTGTTTTAATATTTGATTTAGGGTTTTGCACTGAAAACTGGGATGAAGGCCGGGTTTTTGTGGATGCCGTGGCTGAAGAAGATCTCCAACTGGCCAGAATATCACAAAGTCGCCTGCGTGATGGAGTTTTCAATGCTAATTTTGTCTTTCTAGTCAAAGAAGATGGTGTGATGGATTTTGAGGTTGACCGGCATGATATAGGTGTTTTCCCCACCCCCGAAGTCTGCAGTATCCTGGACAATCTTGGTTTCAAATTCCATATCTACAGAGATTACGAAGATATATCCTGGGAGGAAGACTCTGGAAAAAGACCGGTTTTTGTCTGTGTTAAATCATGACTAGTGGGATGAACCCTGAAATTAAAGGGCAAATGAAATAAAAAAAATGATAACCATATCATTGCTTGCTAAATGCTTTTAAAATGGATAAAATAGCTTAATAAGAATAATGCCTTTAATAAATGATAAAATAGATAAAAATACATTTAATAAGGGATACTATTTTAAAATAAATTCCATAGGAATGTTTTTAATGATGGATAATAGTTAAAATAAGTTCCCATAGGATTTTAAAAACAGTTTCCAAGGAGGAATCATTATGAAGATTGCAGTTGCAAGTTCAGACCAGATAAATACTGATCACTTCGGAAGGGCCAGGGGTTTCGCCATATACCAGTGGAATGGTAGTGAAGCAGAATTCATAGAGTACATTAACACCAACATCAACCCCGAAGAAAAACACCAGTGGCAGGAAGGTCTTAACCTTCTCAGGGATTGTGAGGTTGTAATTGCGGTCCAGGCAGGGATGAAAGCAAAATATGGAATTAAAAAGGCCAATTTAAAATTAGTTGAGGATGAAGGGACTGTTGAAGAAGTTTTAGAACGTTTCATTAAACATGAAAAATTTATGAGTAGCTTATGATTAGATTCAAGATTATGAAATATAGAAATGGCCATTATGGATCGCAATGACCATTTATTCCGAAGGTTAAAGAATAAGTGAAGTAATGTAAAGTTAATATAAAGGTAAATGAATAAGTATGTTGGACATCGAAAAGTATGTTGAAACATCAATACTCCTCATGGTAAAATCATTGGCATAATTTTATCTACTTTCAACCTTGGCAATATTTATAAACCATGAATGAGAGTTATAATAAATGATTCTAAACTTTTAGACTGATTGTGATTTTTCGAATTTATCTAGAACTGTGAGTTCTATAAAAATAGAAATCTTACGAGATAACACGCGAATATAATACGTAATAATAAGTGATTAATATGGCTAAAGCAAGACGCAGAAGAGTACGAGATACATGGAAAGATAAACAATGGTACACTATTACTACTCCTAAAGAATTCGGAGATGCTGAAATAGGCACCACCCCTGCCCGGGAACCTGAAATGCTCCTTAAAAGAAGGGTTGAATCCACCATGAGAGAACTCACCGGTGATTTCAGTAAACAGTACGTGAAGTTAAAATTCCAGATCAGTGAAGTTGCAGGAGACACCGCCACCACTAAATTCATCGGTCATCAGGTTACCAGCGACTACGTAAGGAGTATGATCAGGAGAGGAACCAGCCGTATCGACGCCATAGTTAAGGCCGAAAGTAAAGACGGCCAGAAACTGAAGATCCACGTCCTAGCCATTACCATCAAAAGGGCTAAGTCATCTCAACAGCGTTACATCAGGGAAACCGTTGAAAAATTGGTAGTGAACGCTGCATCTCAGAAAAACTTCGTGGAACTGGTGGAAGACATAATAGGTGGAAAAATGGCCTCCTACGTTTACCATGAAACCAAGAAGATCTACCCCCTCAAAAGAGTGGAAGTAATTAAAACCAAAGTAATTGATGAAAAAAAATCCTAAATCTGGGAGATAGATGATTATCTGGGAATATGTGATCCTCCTGGTGATCATGGGGCTGATTACCTACAAGAGAAAAGCCCTGGATCTCCTGGGATCCATTTTCATGATTGTAATGGGCGTGATCATCATCTTCGCCGCCGGTGTAAACTGGCTTTTATTAATATTTTTATTTCTCATTCTAGGCGTTGGATTCACCCGGTATAAACACGATTATAAAAAGGAAATCGGAGTTTATGAGGGAACCAGAACCATTAAAAACGTGGTTTCCAACGGTATCGTGGCCTTTGTAATGGCTGCTTTCGGTAACTACGCTGGATTCATAGGTTCCATAGCCACTGCCACAGCTGACACCATGGCCAGTGAGGTAGGAGTGGCTACGACTCCACGTCTTATTACTAACTTTAAAAAAGTTTCCCCGGGTACTGATGGGGGAGTTTCTGTTCTGGGAACCTTTGCCGGAATTATTGGTGCCGGATTAATCGGTTTAGCTGCCTACATCTTAGGAATTTACCCTGATCTGGTGAGAACCATGGAAATAGCCCTGGTGGCCGGAACTTTCGGCTGTTTCGTAGACAGCATACTGGGAGCAGTGCTTGAAATAAAGGGTTACTTATCCAATGAACATGTTAATCTTTTAGCTACCCTAGCCGGAGCTTTATTGGGCAATATCATGGTATGGCTGATATGGTGATAAAAATGAAGGGAATCATAATGATAATTGATGGGATGGCAGACCGTCCCCTGGAAGAATTAGGAGGTAAAACTCCATTAGAAGCAGCACAAACCCCAAACATGGATCGAATGGCAGAGTTAGGGATTAATGGAATCATGGACTCCATAAAACCTGGGATAAGACCCGGGAGTGACACTGCCCACCTATCTATACTGGGATATGATCCATATCAAGTTTACACCGGACGAGGACCCTTCGAAGCCGCAGGAGTGGGAGTGGAAGTGAGGCCTGGGGACATAGCCTTCCGCTGCAACTTTTCCACTGCTGATGAGGATGGTATCATCACTGACCGAAGAGCAGGAAGGATCAGAGAAGGTACAGACCAGCTGGCAGAGACCCTCAACACCATGAAATTAGAAGAAGATGTTGAAGTTATATTCAAAGAATCCACTGGCCACCGGGCAGTTTTAGTTTTAAGGGGAAATTGTTTATCAGACCAGATCTCTGATGCCGACCCAAAACACGACGGGAAAAAGTTTAAAGAAGTGGTAGGGTTGGATGGTTCTCCCGAAGCTGATAAAACCGCCGCTATCCTTAATAAAGTGATTCAAAAATCCTATGATCTGTTGAAGGATCATCCCATTAATCTTGAACGCACTAAAAATGGAGAACCCTCTGCAAACATCGTATTACCTCGAGGTGCTGGTGCAGTACCAAATGCCGAACCATTCAATGAAAAATATGGTGTTAAATCGGCATGTATCGCTGAAACAGGGCTTATTCAAGGTATTGCACAGATAGCCGGTATGGATATCATAGAAGTAGAAGGGGCAACTGGTGGAGTGGACACCAACTTGGATAATATCACCAGCAGCATCTTACTGAATGCTTCACTGGACTACGATTTTCTACTCATTAACATAGATGGTGCGGATGAAGCAGGTCATGATGGTAACCTACAGGAGAAGGTGGAATTTATTGAAAAGGTTGATGCAGTTATTGGAGAGGTAATGCAACTGGAAGATGTTTACTTCATCCTTACTGCCGATCATTCCACTCCCATCTCAGTGATGGATCACACTGGAGACCCAGTTCCCCTGGTGATTAAAGGCCCTGATGTGAGGGTGGACCCTGTAAACCAATTCCATGAGCGAGCTGCTGCTAACGGTGGTCTTTGTAGGATAAGGGGTAGCGATATCATGAACATTCTTATGGATCTTATGAATCGATCCACCAAGTTCGGAGCTTAGATCATGGGTTTAGAAATTCCCAAACTCTTCGGCACCTCTGGAATAAGGGGAAAAATAAGAGATGAAATAACCCCTGAACTGGCCCTGAATGTTGGAAAAGCCATCTCCACATATCTTGGTAAAGGAAATAGAGTGGTAATCGGATATGACACTCGAACTTCTAACCTGATGCTAGAAAGAGCAGTCAGTGCCGGTATCCTGCAGGGAGGTTGTCATGTCTTGAGTGTGGGAATGGTCCCCACACCAGTAGTGGGTTACGCCACCATGAAACTAAATGCAGATGCCGGAGTGATGATCACCGCATCCCATAACCCTTCACCAGATAATGG
The DNA here is from genome assembly GCF_963666025.1 of uncultured Methanobacterium sp. Taxonomy (NCBI): domain Archaea; kingdom Methanobacteriati; phylum Methanobacteriota; class Methanobacteria; order Methanobacteriales; family Methanobacteriaceae; genus Methanobacterium; species uncultured Methanobacterium sp. The sequence goes on from NZ_OY762552.1 coordinate 930,217, forward strand.
GATTAAACTGTGGAATCCTGATGGAATGGCATACCTACAGGAACAGGAACGGACCATCGAAAAAATAATCCATGAAAATAACTTTTATAAAGCATCATGGGAAGATATTGGGCAAATCACCGATATAAGTCCAGTTGTAAACAATTATATTAAAGATCTGTTGGGTTTAATGGATATTAAACCTGGTTTGAAGGTGGTTGTTGATTGCGCCAATGGTGCGGCAGCTTACCTGTCTCCACTCATTCTCAGAAAGGCTGGTTGTAAGGTGGTGAGTTTAAATGCTCAACCAGACGGTTTTTTCCCAGGGAGAAATCCAGAACCCTCAGAAGCCAACTTACAGGAACTGATGAAAGTGGTGAAGGTCACTGGAGCAGACTTAGGGATTGCCCATGATGGTGATGCCGACCGGATGATTGCAGTGGATGATAAGGGGCGAATGGCAGATTTTGACAAGTTATTAGCTCTGGTATCCGCAGAAATAGGTGGTTGTGTGGTTACCACTGTGGATGCTTCTGCATGTATTGACCGTGCTCTGGAAGAAGTGGGAGGCACCGTGGAACGAACCAAAGTGGGTGACGTTCATGTGGCTGAGATGATCCACATGTTGGGGGCAAACTTCGGCGGCGAACCTTCCGGTACATGGTTACATCCTCAGTTCTGCATGTGTCCAGATGGGATATTATCCGCTCTGCGGGTTATTGAATTAGTTCAAAATAAAGGACCATTATCCAAACTTTTAGATGATATTCCCAGCTATCCCACCATAAGAGATAAAATTGACTGCCAGGAAGATCAAAAGGACCCCATTATGCACAAAGCCGAGACTGATCTTTCCCTGATTTATGAAGATGTGGCCGATATTAACCTTAAAGACGGAGTTAGAATATCATTTACTGATGGTAGCTGGGTTCTGGTAAGGCCTTCTGGAACTGAATCATTCATCAGGATAACTTTAGAGGGAAAAACTGAAGAAAAAGCCAGGATGATACATGAAAAAGCAGCAGAATTCATCCATGATTTCTTATAAATATTAATTTTTATAAAATCTTTGAAATATACTAAAAATTGGAATATGACTAAAAATATACTTAAGCTGATAGTTCAATTTGAATAAAAGAAGAATATTAAAGAGGAGTTAAAATGAGGGCAGTTATACTTACAGCAGGTGAAGGGACCCGGATGCGACCCCTGACACTCACCCGGCCAAAAACAATGCTCCCTGTAGGTGGAAAACCTCTCCTGGAGTATAATGTAGGAGCACTACGGGATGCAGGGATAAAAGATGTTACCATGATAGTAGGCTACCAGAAGGAAGCTGTGATGGAACATTTTAAAGAGGGACAAGATCTGGGAGTCAACATCACTTATGTAACCCAGGAAGAACGTTTGGGAACTGCCCATGCCATAGGACAGGTAGCAGATATCGCAAAAAAAGATAACGATGCCATCATCGTTACCAATGGGGATATAATCCTTGAAAATGAGCTAATAAAGAATTTAATGGATAAATATCACCAAACCCACGCACAATCTATTCTGGTTCTCACTGAAGTTGATGATCCTTCTTCCTTTGGAGTGGTAGAACTGGAAGGGGACTCTATAAAGGACATCGTAGAAAAACCGAACCCAGGTGAGGCCCCCAGTAATCTTATAAACGCTGGGATTTATCTTTTTGACCCCTGTATTTTCCAGGCCATAGAAAAAACAGGGAAATCTGAACGAGGCGAATATGAAATAACAGATTCCCTTAAAATCCAGATTAAAGAAGGTAAAATGGTTTTAGGTCTGGTTTCACAGGATAAATGGATTGATGTGGGACGTCCCTGGGAATTCCTGGAATTAAACGAACATTACTTAGAAGTATCCGAAACCCAGATTGATGGTGAAATTGAACAGGGTGTTACTATTCACGGCCCAGTAATAGTCAAAAAAGGAAGTATCATCCGTTCCGGAACTTACATCATGGGACCAGTTTACATTGGAGAAAACTGCGATATTGGCCCCAACACATTCCTGCGTAAACACACTTCCATTGGTAATGATGTTAACGTTGGAAACGCAGTTGAAATTAAAAATTCAATAATTATGGATGGAACAAATGTGAACCACCTCTCCTATGTTGGAGACTCCATAATTGGGGCAGATTGTAACCTTGCCGCCGGTACTAACATTGCCAACCTACGTTTCGACGATGGTGGGGTGAAAGTAACAGTTAAAGGAGAAAGGGTCAACAGCGGAAGGCGTAAAATGGGAGTTATATTCGCGGATGGAGTTAAAACTGGTATTAATTCCAGTTTCAATCCAGGAGTGACCATTGGTTTAAATTCTTCAGTGGGATCGGGTGCCATAATCTATCGAGACATAGAAGATAACAAGATCATTATACATCACCAGAAACAGGAAATAAAGGATAAAAAATAGTTAAAATCATTAATAATATTTTTTTTACCATATTTTTAATATTTTATTAATTTTAATTACCTAAATTTACATTCAAATCCATTTTAAAGGATATTATTCTATTAATGAATCAATCTGGATTTTCAGTGAATTAATTATTAGGATTATTGGTATTGAAGTCATTGTGAAATGTTTTTATGAATAGAAATCATAATTAGGACTATGATTCATCCCAGTGTCCAGATTTTCCCGGGAGTTCACACCATTGGCAATGTTATTATAGGTGAAAAGTCTTCCATCTGGTATAATGCAGTGGTAAGGGGAGATATAGAAAGTATAACCATTGGCAGTTTTTCCAATGTGCAGGATAACTCAGTACTGCATTCTTCAAAAGATTTCCCCCTGAATGTGGGAGATTATGTTTCAGTAGGCCATGCAGCTGTGCTCCATGGTTGTAAAGTTGATGATAACTGTATTATTGGCATGAACTCCACTTTACTAAATGGTAGCCACATCCAGAAAAACAGTATAGTGGCTGCTGGATCAGTGGTACCTGGAGGAAAGGTCTTCCCAGAAGGACATCTTATAATGGGTGTCCCTGCCAGAGCAGTGCGCAAACTAGGGGAAGAAGAAATAAAAGAGATTAAAAATACTGCTTTACGCTATTTAAAGCTGGCTGAATTAGAATAAATAAAACAATGACGGGTTGATTTAATGGTTAATATAAAAAATACAGTTAATGAACTTGATCCATACGTTCCAGGTAGGTCAAATGCAGATTTAGCCCGTGCTTACGGTCTCGATCCTGCCAAAATAATTAGAATGGGATCCAATGAAAATCCCATTGGACCATCACCATTGGCAATTAAAGCCCTGAAGGAAAATCTTCACACAATTAACACTTACCCTGAATCAAATATTGATGATCTAAAGGATAAAATCGCTGCTTATGCCGGCGTGAGTCCTGAGGAGATAATAGTGGGAGGAGACGGTGCGGATGAGATCCTGGATGTGCTTGCCAAAACCCTCATTGAACCCGGTGATGAGTACATTGTCCATCCACCATCCTACATGTACTACGAGTTCACCTTCAACATACACGGGGCAGTTCCAGTTTACGCACGCTGGGATATCGAAAAAAACCATCTGGACCTTAACTCGGTACTGGAAGCAATTTCCCCCCGCACAAAGGTTATTTTCCTGTGCACACCCAACAATCCCTCCGGGGGTTTGATTGATAAACAGGATATCCGAACCATTTTGGAGAGCACTGATGCCCTGGTAGTGGTTGATGAGGCTTACTGGGAGTTTTCCGGTGTTAACAACCTGGAACTCCTGGCAGAATATGACAATCTCTTCATCCTCAGAACTTTCTCCAAGGTAATGGGGCTAGCGGGTATGAGGATCGGCTATGGGATCGGTCATAAAGACTTCATCCAGTACATGCATCGTGTTAAACCCGTTTTCAGCCTTATTAAACTTTCTTACCTGGCTGCAGTCACCACATTAGATGATCCTGATTACATTGAAAAATCCACCCAGCTATCCATCCAGAGCAGGGATTATCTTTACAGGGAAATGTCTAAATTCCCGGAATTGAAGGTTTATCAGTCCTGGGCCAATTATATCCTGGTGGATGTTCGGGGTACCGGGATGAACTCTGGAGAGATCACAGAAGAACTCATGAAAAATGGGATAATAGTCCGGGACTGCAAGTCTTTCAGGGGATTGGATGATTACTGGATAAGAGTCAGCGTTGCCACCCTAGAAGAGGACGAACAGTTTATTGATGTTCTGAAGAACATTTTAAATTAGCATAACCCCTTCAACACTGCAATCATTATGCACGATTATAAGGCGTATTCAGAATTATTAAGGCGTATACAGGATTATTAAGACATATACGGGATTATTAAAGTAAAAAGTAATTTAGAAATCGAAAATAGGTAGTAATTGTATTGGAAATAATGAATATTGATGAAAAGAGAGTATGGGTGAAATTATCAATGCAAACTTTAAATGAGTTAAAGTTACTTAATGGAAGAGGTAACTGGTTGAAGTTAATGAATATTTTTAAGATCAACTGCTTTAAGATATTCAATGGCAGATTAAACTGTGTATTTTGCTGTGGGGAGATTTCATGATTACCGGTGGTGTGATATTTTCTTCCCTTGAATATCCTGGCAAGGTATCCCTGGTTATATTTACAGGTGGTTGTCTTTTAAGATGTCCTTACTGCCACAATCCCGAGATTATTGAGGGAGGAGAAAGTACTTCACTCCAGGACATTGAAAATGAGATTGATGAAGCACTGGACTTCATTGATGCAGTGGTCATCACCGGTGGAGAACCAATGATGCAGACTCAAGAGGTTTGCAAGATCCTGGAGTATTCCCGAAAAAAGGGTTTGAAAACCAAACTGGACACTAATGGATGTTACCCTGAAAGACTTCTAAAGATAATTGACCTGGTAGATTACGTTGCCCTGGATATAAAAGCTCCATTCCACAAATACAAAGAAGTTATAGGTGAAGAGATTGGTGAAACTGTGAAAGAAAGCATGGAATTACTGGCCAATTCCAAATGTTTTCTGGAATGCAGAACCACCTATGTTCCTGGACTTCTGGAACCAGAGGATGTGCAGGATATCGCTGAGAATATAAAGTGCGATATTTACACCCTACAACAATTCCGAAACCGAACTGTGCTGGATGAAAAATTAAAGGAAACACCCAACACCGATCCAAAAGAACTCCGAGAAATTGCACTGCAAATTAAACCGGTTCTGGGAAAAGTCAAGATCAAAACATCACAATTCGGTGATGAAATAATATAATTTTCAAAATTTCATTTAAATATATTAAACCATTAAATGGAGGGTGTGAAATACCGATCCTGCTATTTGGAAGTCGTCATTTAGACCTTATAACTGGTAAAAAAACTACCACCATCCGAAAGATATGGAAGAACCCATTATCTCACGGAGATCGCCTGCACTGTTACTGGAATCTGGTCTCTAAAGAGCGGAAAAAACTCTTTGAAGCTGAAGTCACAGATGTTGATGTGGTGACGTTCGCTGATCTCATTCAGGATGATGAACTAGCTCGTGAGGAAGGTTTTCAAAATGCTTCAGAGTTAGAATCTGAATTCCGGAAGATGTACCCAGAACACACCAGTGATGAGTCACTTTTTCAGGTTATAAGATTTTTTAAGCTTCCCATGGAAGAGTGGGAAGGGGCTAAAATAGATGAAAAGGCCATGATCACCAAAAGAGCAGATATACTCTTCGATGTGGGAAAGTTTGACAAATCAGTGGTATGTTACAATGCCGCTTTAAAAATCGACCCAGATGATGTTTACATCCTGAACCGTAAAGGAGATAACCTTTCACGTCTGGGACAATTCCCGGAAGCCTTGAAATGTTATGATCAGGCCCTGGAACTGGAACCCGAGAACGAATATGTGTTGAATAACAAAGCAATAGCCCTCTTAAACTCCAACAGACCAGATGAAGCACTTAAAACCAGCGACAAGGCCCTGAAAATCAATAATAAAAACATGCTGGTGCTGTACTGGAGAGGCTTCATTTTAGAGATGCTTGGGCGTTTCCAGGAGGCATTAAACTGCTATGATAAAATTTTAAAACTGAATCCACAGGATTCAGAAGCATGGAATGCCAAAGGGAACCTTTTATCCCAAATTGACCAGGCAGAAGCTGCTCTGGAATGTTATGATCGTTCCCTGGAACTTTGTCTGGAAGATGAATCTGATTCATCCACCTGGAATCGTAAAGGCAACGCACTCATGGAACTAAACCGGTTTGATGAGGCGGTAGAGTGTTATGATAAAGCACTTTCCTTAGAACCCGACAATGAGATATTCTTAAGTAACAAAGGAGTGGCATTCATGGAACTAAACCAGTTCGAGAATGCAGTTTTCTGCTTTAGAAAGGCCCTGATCTTAAATCCTGAAAATGAAGATGCACAGATTTTGATGGATGAATGCCTGGAAAATCTTTAATCACCTAATCTGGAGTAACCATAATCAGGGAAACCAGTGTAATCACTATTCCTGATTTAAAAAATAGGTGAAAAAAGATTAAAATAAAAAAAATAAATCAAATGATTCTTTTTTTTTAAGTTAATTCACTGTTTTTAATCACTGCCACTGAGCATACCACCAATGGCTCCTCCAACACCCATAAAGACTATGTTTGCAATTAAGGAAACTATTACTATGGTGAAACCAGTTACTGCTCCAGCTGCAAGACCGGCAGCTCCACCAAAGATAGTACCACCCACAATCAGCAGAATAGCCAGCACTATGGACCCGAATGCACCAGCTACGGTAGCATTCCAAAGACCACCAATTATTCCCTCATGCACCCAATATCCTACTATAAATCCTGCAATGAACAGTCCCAGGTTTACACCCCAGTACTGATTCACGTAAATCCCAAATAGATTACCCAGGATGACTGCTAAAATAAATCCTACAATTACCGGTCCCCATTTCACCATTTTTTATCGCCCCGTATATTTTATTTATTCATGTTTTCCCATTTTTAGTATTCAAATTCTTTTTAATAAAAAAATCCTTTTAATGAATTAAGATTTTATTACAGTAATTATTATAGATATTTTTTGTAAAATAATTTTCCGTTAGAAAGCTCAATAATAAAAGCATTTATGAAAAAAATAGTTCATTCTTATCCAATCCATATCAACCTTAAAACCCAAACAACTTAAAACCCAAACCATTAAATCCCAATGTCTTCAGCCCATAATTCGGGATTGTTTTCAATGAAAGTTCCCAGCATCTTTTTACACGAATCAAGGTTCATGTTAAACAACTTCATTCCATTATCCCTCAGATATTGTTCCGGGCCCTTGAAGTTTTCATTCTCCCCCATAACCACCAGAGGAATATTGTAGAGCACTAGTGCCCCTGAACACATGGCACATGGTGAGAGAGTCGTGTACATTATACAATTTCTGTAATCTGCTGATTTTAATCGGCCAGCGTTTTCCAGGCAATCCATCTCAGCATGAAGAATACTGGAGTCCAGTTGAATCCTTTTATTATGCCCCCGCCCTATTATTTCACCATTTTTAACAAGAATAGCCCCAATTGGAACTCCACCATTATTTAAACTTATTTGTGCCTCTTTTTGAGCTTCAGCCATGAATTTTTGGTGTTCAATTCCCATATTTTCCCTCTTTAATTATCATTATAAATTTAGGATTCCATAAATTATGATTCTATGTCTAGATCTATGACCATAGGATTTTATAACTAGGATTCTATAACTTTAGGCTATTTATCAAAACTAAGAGTATAATAAAATAAAAATCTTTAGATCGAACATTTTTTCTGGAAATAAAGACAATCCTCCCTCCAGCTACAGTCCCCACATATTCTTTCAACTGTTTTGGGATTTAAACTCTCAGCTAAAGTTTTAAGCTGCTGAGAGGAGATCACAGATCCGGTTTCCATATTCAAATTTTTAAGAACCAATGAGTCCATAGAACTAATGACTTTAAGGGAGTCCATTTCCATGTCACACCCACCATCTAACAAGTGGGGACAGTGCTTGCATATGGAGTCTGCTCCAATTATGATCTCAATAAAAAAAGAAGGGGTTTTTTGGATTTTTTCAGTTATTAGGGTCATGTTTTTGGTGAATTCTTCACTGTAACCAAGTCCCTGAAAACCCTGCATACACAGAATATGATGGGCTCTGATCCTTAATGGTTCAGAACAGCCCTCATCCTGGTTTTTTACCATATGACCCTTACTATTTACCATATGAAAAAATCCATAAAGATTTTTTTTATTAAATTTGTATATATTTAAAAATCTTTTCTTGTGCTTAATTTTCTATTTAACTTAATATTCTGTTTAATATTCTTCTTTGGGAGTTATTGCCTTGGTAATGGCTGCTACTCCACCTATCTTCACCAGGTCTCCGATAATGAAGGGTAAAAGACCCATGGTTATCAGGGTTAAGAAGGTGGGGAATGTTCCGTTAACCATGTACATCCATAATCCAAGTCCCAAGAGACCCGGAATGTAGATAAAGGCGAAATTTACCAGGAATGTTAATCCTAACATAGGACGGAAATTTCGAGACTGAACATATTTGTCAGTAACGTAGCCCATTACAAATGCCGTTAGAATGAAACCCAGGAAATATCCTCCGGTAGCACCTAAAAGTATTTCATAACCACCAGTGAGCCCTGCAAACCAGGGTACTCCCAGTAGACCTACTGCCAGGTACATTACCTGGCTAATTCCACCCCACCTACGGCCAAGAACCACACCGGCCATTAGAACAGCAAATGTTTGCGCTGTTACAGGTACCGGAGTCCAGGGAAGGGGTATTATTACTTGAGCCATTAGTCCAGTGATACAGGCCATGAAAAATGCCAGAATCACCTTGTTTACCACAGAAGTATTAGAACGCCAGGCGAAAAGTGAATACCTCTTCTGAAAATAATTATCAATGCTGATTTCCATTTTTATCACTCTTATAGTACAAATTTTGAATCTGTATACTGTAATTAAACATTCATAGAGCAGATATTGCTTACTTGCTTAATCTGCATACTTTAATATTTTAAAAATCTTCAGAAAGTTAGGTAAAGCTCCATTGAAGCTCCTTTATTTATTAGATTCAATGTTAAATATAAAGTTATCTTAATGAACAATTATACTAAATACGATTTTTCACACAAAATGAATAAAAACTAAAGAATTGTATAAAAAGAAAATACTATACAAAAAATTAATAATAAGCTTGTTTCAACACCGAATTCGTTCAAATAATCAAATTTACCCTGATTTCAAAGTTTGAGCCCCATAAACGCATATAATTAAAATATTGGAATACAATAACTGATAAAAACTCATATCCTGTCAGTAATTTTTGTACAAAGATAATGGTATCTGAGGATACGTTATCATCAATATTTTGACAAAGATCATGGTATCTGAGAATAGGTTATCATCAATATCACAAATATATTCACCATGTTTTTAATTAAAGAATCCCTTAATTTAAGCTCATGTTTAGTACCACCATCAAATTTAGTAACAGAGAGAACATTGAAAATTGCCCATCAAGTCAAAAGCATAGAATCCAGAACATTATATACACACCTATAAGCACATAGATGCCCTTAACAGTACCAATCAACTTTTACTGACGTATGATAATTATAATATGAATATACAAGGCCATAGAGGATAGATGGTGTATTAAATGGTCGGATTACAGGAACTGGGAATAAATGGAGGTTATGTGAACTAGAATAAATGGAGGTTATAAATGAACAAATAGGGGTTTTAGATAAATAAATGGAGGTATTAAATAAATGTTATTTCCATTAATTCATCAGGATAAGGCTCAAAAAAAGTTTGATCCATGAGATATTCCTTATTAAAACGGATAATCCATGATTGAAGTAAGTTTTGGATTACTAAAAGGGGTACCCGTCCCTGGCGATATTTTTCAAGGGATTCTAGGAAAAATGCTTTCTCTTGACTGGACAGATCCTTGGAGAAATAGCCAAATGCATGCATTAAAATGTTGATATTTGATGGAGGTACAGGATCGTTAAGAAGCATCTTTTTCAGGTTATTTCCATATTTTTCAATTAAATCCGGTAGATTTGCCTTCTTCAAATTGGACACTAATCTTCCCAGTTTTTTAGATTGTATCTGGCTGTATGATGAAAATAAAAGCTTATTTTTTCTGTGGAACTCAATTAAATCACCAAAATCACCATTTAAAACAGTTTCCCTGAAATCAGCCAAAGTATAAATTCTGGTCAGGAAATTTTCTCGCAAGTGATAATTACGCAAACGACCCTCATCTTCCACAGGAGAAGATGGGAAACATCTGAAAACTGCTGCCGCAAATAAACCAACACCATCGGCCCATGGTCTTGAAATTTCACCTTTAGGGTAAACTTTAACTGCCTTTACACCACACGAAGGGGATTTATTTTTCAATATAAAACCATCAACCCCCTTAACCGACTTTAAAAATGAATCTGCAAATTCTAACATTTTGTCAGTGCAATTATATCCAGTAGACGGTTGGATCAGTTCTATTCTCTCTGTATCTTTTTCCAGGTGAATGGGGTTCCGGGGTATTCCCAGTCCAATCCCCACCTCAGGGCATACTGGCGTGAAATCAGCGTATTCTTTAAGTTTTTCTACCAGGCTACTTCTTATAATGAGGCCATTATAACGGCAGGGCTCAAATTCTATGCATTTACTTGAAACCAAATGTGGCCGTGGAAAATCCCTTGAAAACAAAAAAAAACACCCCATAATTACGTTTATTAAATTTTTTAATCTTTATCTAATTGTGAACTTATAAATTCACTACTCATATTAGGATTATCAGTAAATCCAATAATTTATTTTTTTATATGTCAATCTTTATGTCTTTTTAGAATGTTAACATAGCCATTTTTAGAATGGATTCTTCTGTTTGGTTACCAGTCGTGGTTACCAGTTTTGGTTCCAATCTTTCATGAATCTTATCCCACATTAATCATTATTCCTTAATTCATAACTTCACGGGTGAGTTCAGATGCCTTCTGACGAGATTGAATAAGAATCTTTTGACCTTTGGAAGTTATTTTATAGTATCTCCTGATTTTACCTCTTACATTTTCTTTTCTACTTTTTAGATATCCTTCCTTCTCCAGTGAATGCAATATGGGATACATAGTTCCAGGACTAATATCATAGCCGTGTTTTTCCAATTCATCCATCATTTGCACCCCATAAATTTCCTCTTGGCTTGCATGATGAAGTATGTGTATCCTGATAAACCCCAGGAAGAATTTCCGATTTAACGTCATTTTATACCTCTGTTGGGTACTGATTTTTCCATTAGTACAGCTACCCACTAATATCAATACCAGATATCTAACTTAAATATCTAATCTCAATATCTTATTCCAATATCTAATTTAAATATCACATTTCAATATCGTTTCTAGATTTCATTGATTATATATTTTTCCAAAAATTTTTAAAAAAAATGAGAAAATATTTGAAAAAAAGATAGGAATAAGACTTATTTTAGAATACAAGAATTTAATCGTTATATTTCAATCAAAAAGAGATACCTGATAAATTAGGGAAATATTATTAAAATATTATTTAAAATTATTAAACAATATTGATATGATACATCAGCCACCACTTTGCTAAATTAATAAGAGGATATTAGAAAGATTATGTTAAACTTTAAAATAATAATAAAGATATAAATAAAAATAATAATAAAAAGAATAGTTATACGGCCATTAATAAATAATTACCGCAGTTTAGCACGGTCATAAACGTTTTTAAGGGTTTCCATATCCACACTGGTATATATCTGCGTTGTGGATAGATTAGAGTGCCCTAAAAGTTGTTGAATAGCTCGAATATCCACACCATTTTTGAGTAGGTGAGTGGCAAATGAGTGTCGCAATATATGCGGAGTTACCTTCTTTTTAATGCCTGCTACCCGTGCATAATCCTTGATCATCATCTGCACATATCGAGGTGTGAGATGGTTCCCGGAACGATTCACAAAAAGATATTCACTGTCACTGGTTCTTTTTTCCAGGAAATCTTCAATCATCACTTTGGTGGTATCATCAAACAGGACAATTCTGTCTTTTTCTCCTTTTCCCCTTATCCTGAGGGTTCGCTCTTCCAGATCCACATTGTTAATTTGAAGTGTGACCAGTTCTGATACCCTTAATCCTGAAGAATATAATAGCGCCAGTATTAACTTGTTTCTTAGTTTTAGAGATTCAGAGGCGGGTGAAGAGGATTCCACTGGATCGTGAGTGTCTAAAGCATTGATAAGACTTTTAACCTCCTCTTCATTTAGAGACTTGGGAAGAGATTTGGTTCTTTTTGGAGTTTTAACTTCTTCCAGAATGTGTATTCCACCAAATTCGAAGAATTTCTTGGCCACCACGGTTACCAGGTAAATGTAATTCTGGGAGACATTCTTTTCTCGTTTCAGGTGACGTATGTAACGTTTGAACCCCCTTAAAACCTGTCTTTCATCATATAATTCCTCTTCATTCAGCAGGAACTTGTAAAAGTTGTTGATGATTGATCGGTATGTTTTAATGGTGTTATGGGAGTAATTGCGTATTTCCAATTCGAAAAGGTAGTCTTCCATCATTTCGGGAATGTCGAAAGCTTCTAAAAAGTTCTTCTCCTGAGGGTAATCAGAAGCATTTCCCACGAATCTTTTAATATCAGTGGGATCCCCCTGGGATGATTTCCAGTTTCCGTTGGAATAATGGTTCATAGTATCAATAATGAATATTCTTATTGCTTAAACTAAAATTCAGGCTATTTTTATAACACTATTGCCATTAGAATAATTAAATCTTTTCATTTTTAGAACTCAGTATTGGATTAATAGTGCAATTTCATAATAAAAACAAAAAAATAAACCCAAAGGGTAAGGGGGTTCTTAAAGGTAGCTACGATCTACATGGTCGTTGGGGACACCTTTTCTCACTGAATGCATCTTCTGGGAAGTGGAAAGATCATTATTCATTGCCTGTTCAAAGGATTGATAACGTTCCAGAATCTGGTCTTCAATGGATACGGCGTTTTTAACAGCAAAATTTATGTGTTTGTCCTCAATTAAAGGACTTCCATCCATAACTGCCATATCTCCGGCCATCCGCAGTAAACCTCCCAGATCTCGAAGTCTCAAAGTTAAGGAATCTTTCTGGTCATCGATGATACGGGCTCTCCTTTTAGCCTCTTCCACAATTATTTCAACGGCACTTTTGGTGGCATGAGGTATTTTCCCATCCATTTCAATTTCTTGAGCCACAAACTGGGCCATTTTTGCCTGGTTCTCATCGTTATCAGGCATTGTGGTGCGCATCAATATTTCATAACCTTCTCCCTGGATACGGGAACGTAAGGGTGGTAATATGTGCTGAATATCCCGAATATTACAGGCAGCTACGAAGATAAAATCACAGGGAACATCCTCCACTTTCACCGAGCTTCCTGCACTTTGGGGGTTTCTGCCCACAATGGGGAAAACCTTGTCCTGCATGGCACTTAATATATAACGTTGCAGGGGAGCTATATGAACTATTTCATCAATGAAAAGCACTCCTTCATGGGCTTCATGAACTGCACCTGGAACAACTCGCTCATAAGGTTGTGTTCCTAAATCTGGGTGTCCTCCATAAGGATCATGACGCACATCCCCCAGTAACTCTGTTTCACTGGCACCGGTTGCCTGTATGAAACTCTTACGCTCTAAGGGAACAATGATGTTTTTGGGTTTTTCTTCAACCATCTCCCTTCTTTTTTCCAGGGCATGCTGATCCAGTATTTTTATTTTGTCTCCATCAGCTCGTTCGTAAATCACCACTTCTTCCCTGCCATGATTCATTCGGGTGGTGGTAACCCTATCCTGAGGAATGTTTACTGGTCCGTTGTTCACTTCAAACATTCCTAAAAGATCGCCTAAGTTTTTTCTGCGGGCGTTGATATGAGAATATTTATCTACTCCACATTGAGGGCATATACTTTGATAGGCATTGGTGTAACTTTCACAGTTGGGACAACGAAATCCCAAACGTTCTGCTACCAGTTCAGGAACTTCCTGGGGGTTGACCAGATCACCTTCTGCCCTTTGTAAGTCCTTTATTTCACTTTCTCTTTCTTTCCGGGTTTTAATTTCCACAAAAGGTCTTTCTGGCCTTTCAGGATTGTGAACAACAGTTATTTCTTCTTGCGGTTCAGCCAGGTGAACTGAAATAGCCTGAGCCATGAGCGATTTTCCTATGCCCGGCGGACCCACCAGTAGGAGATTTCTACGTTGTTTAGCGGCTATTTTAACAAATTTTATAATGTCATCATGGCCAATTACTCTTTCCATGGGATCTTGAGGTATTTGAATATCTGCTGTGCTCTCGATATCTCTTAAAAATTCTTTTTTCATGTTTATGTACATGATCTGGCCTCAAAATTTTTTAAATCCATTGGTTCAAGTGAAGGATTGCTTAATTTAAAATAAATGATTAGTTTATAATAACTGAATTATTATGAATTAAAATAAACGATTTGACTGAAAATAAATGGGGGATAGCTACCCGGAGATTGTCCGGAATAGCTATCTTTAATTGGGTAGTTCCGAATGTTATACTCATTATTACCCATTACTGCAAATTTATTAGTTTTTAGGGTAATGTTTGTTTAACGGGTAATGATTTTAAGTGGGCTGGGTTTTTTTACTACCTCGCTCATTCGTACAGCTACAACCTGTTTTAATCCTTTTTCTTTGGCAATGTCAATGAGTCTCTGACTCACCACTCCATCGAATACCACAGCGTAAGCACCCTCATTTTGCAAAGATTTTATCTCATCATATAAGGATTCCACCCTCACTTCTTTGAGGATGTTTAAAGCATCATCCAGGATCTCTGCGTTTCCTGAACCTTCCACATCTTTGAGTATTCCCTTGAGCAATTTAACTTTATCAGGGGTTTTATCTACCTGTTTTTTTTCGGGTTTATCCAGTTTTATTCCCAGATCATGGTATATCTGTTCCACCGGTATTTTATCCCTTAACGCTACCATAACTTCATCTTTGGTGAGGTCTTCCACTTCTTTACCCCGTGGTGCACGGGTCACATAGTCTAGTTCCCCTACTTGCAGGAGTTCCTTGAGAATAAGGTCGCCACCACGGTCCCCATCTAAAAAGGCGGTTACTGTTTTTTTCTTGGTGAGTTCTGCCACTGTTTTGGGGACACTGACGCCTTCCACAGCTACGGCATTTTTAACACCGTATTTGAGTAGATTTAAAACATCGGCACGTCCTTCAACCACCAGAATTGCGTCGGAAGATGCTACATTAGGACCAGCGGGGAGTTTGTCATGGCCAAAGTCAGTGATTTCATGGATACGCATGGCCTCTTTAACCTCTTCAATCATTTTGAGGCTTTCAGGGGTGACCTCTTCCATCATTCCCTTGTAGAGTTCTTTGGCACGGTCCACTACTTTCCTTCTTTTAACAGCCCGGACATCTTCCACCTTGTTAACCTGTATGTATGCTTCACAGGGTCCCACTCTGTTTATGGTTTCTAGAGATGCAGCCAGGATGGCGGTTTCCACTCGGTCCAGACTGGATGGGATCACTATTTCTCCTTTGGATCTGCCTGCTTTGGAGTTGATATTTACTTTGATCCGGCCAATTCTACCGGTTTTTTGTAGCTCCCTTAAATCTAAATCATTACTTAACAGTCCTTCAGTTTGCCCGAAGATGGCACCCACCACATCCGGTTTTTCCACAATTCCGTTAGCATTTATTTGAGCATGAATAAGATATTTAGTTGTACTGATTTCTTCTTTAGTTCCCATTTTTGGGCCTCCATCAATGTATAGATACTGCTGATAAAATGAGGCTTAATCATGCAGCCTGAAGTATCAGTATCTGGATAATACTACTAATGATAGTAATACCATTGCCCACCAGATGGGTTTTCTTCAAGTTCCAGTTGTTCCAGGTGCCGAGGGAGGCTTTCGATATCCTTAATAAAACGACGGGTAATTCCCATAATGGTTCTCCTTAAATGGAGGTCCGGATGAGAACCGAGGCTTTGAATATCCTCTGATAATCTTTTGGCAAGTTGATTGCCTTTTCGATCAAAGTCAGTTAATATAACTACTCTTGATGATGATTGAGCTGCTATCTCCGCTATTTCAAAGAGTTTAAGACCTGAACCGGAAACTTTTATGAAATTACCATTTACCCCTAGTTCTCTCAAGGCCTTTTCATCCTTTTGACCTTCAATCAGAACTGGAATTCCCTGTTCCCCGTAGATTTTAAGCTCTTCGATTAAACTGGACAACTTTATAAAACTCATGTTAAACCTTTTGATGGTGCTAATAAGTATCTACAGAATATTATAACCCATCTCCTATATAAAATTGAAGTAATCAACAATACTTCTTTCCCACGAAAATTGTTTAATTGACATTATATGGCTTACTGTAGTTAATGTTAAGTTTTTTATTGATTTAAAGTTTTTTAAAATCGTTATAGTTCATTTAGATCAATCATGCGGATTTTAGAGTGATTATGTGCATAACGTTTTATAATATTCCCAATAAAGATTTATACATGGAGTTACACATGAAATTAAAAATAAAAACATGGACTACAAATAACTGGAGGGCCTAAATTGGCAAAAGGTCTTATTAGAATAGTTTTAGATATATTAAAACCACATGAACCAACTTTACCCCATTTTGCTAAATTTTTAAGCGAAGTAAGTGGTGTAGAAGGGGTCAATGTTACCCTCATGGAAATTGACAAGGAAACAGAAAACATTAAAGTCACTATGCAGGGTAACGACCTGAACTTTGATGAAATAAGTAAAGCCATCGAACAATATGGTGGTTCCATACACAGTATAGATGAAGTTGTGGCTGGAAAAACAATGGTTGAAGAAGTAACAACACCTCAGGACTGATTTAATGGTCAGAAAAATGGAAATTTCTGCTGAATCATTGTTAAGAGAATTTTCATCCCCGAAGATGGAAAAAAATATGGATTTTAATCTGAAAGATTTAGGTATTAGCACCTCCAACATTTCAGATGCCCTGAAAAATTTAACCGGTGAATACGGGGTTATTCCTGGTGTTAAACCAATCCAGGATGATCTAAAAATAAGCGGCAGGGTAGTTACTGTTAAAACACAACAGGATGATTGGGGAACCTCACTAAAAGCTGTTGAAACTGCTAAGGAAGGCGAAATTGTTTTCATATGCTGTGATGGAGATGACATTGGAGTTTGGGGCGAATTATTCAGTAAGTACGCTCAGAAAAAAGGAGTCCAATCCACAGTGATCTACGGTGCCATGAGGGATGTAGAAGCAGTAAGACAACTAAATTACCCTGTTTTTTCACGTTCTATAGTTCCCCATGCTGGAACACCCCGCTCTGAAGGAGAAATTCACATCCCCCTTGAATGTGGAGGAGTTAAAGTTAACAACGGAGACTGGATCTTCGGAGATGATGGTGGAGTAGTTGTAGTAGCTGAAGAAATTTTACAGAAAGTAATTTCAAAAGCACTTAAAATTAAAAAGCATGAAGATGAAATACTCCATCAAATTGAAGACGGAAGCTCTTTATCCGATATTTTAAGCATTTGAGTTGGGTTATGAATTAAAAGAGTTATGAATTAATTTGAATTAAAATTTTAGAAATTTGCATGTAACTTTGTCTGATTAATAATCTTGATCAATTTGAAGTGATAAGAGGATTATATCAGATTTAAATTATATTGAGATTTAAGGATTGATTAATTTTTATAGAGGGTGTTTAATGCAGGATACTTATGAAATCATTCTGAAACATAAATGGAAAATCATTGCCACATTTGCAGTAGCTGCTTTTTTGATCTTCGCCATGACTTTCCTCATAGGTTTCAATGATGTCATTACAACCCTTGAAAAGGCTAAATGGGATTGGATTGCCCTAAACTTTGTTCTAGAAGCAGGTATTATTTTGGTATGGGCTTTGAGGTGGAAGCTGATTCTGGATGTGGTGGATACTTCACCTAAATTCACCACTATTATAATGATGCTCCTGGCCAGTTTGTTTGGTAACAACGTCACTCCCAGTGCTGCAGGAGGAGAACCACTGCGTGCTTATCTTCTAAGGGAAGTAGAAGGAGTGCCATTTGAAATTGGATTTGCAACCTCCACTGCAGACCGGGTATTTGAATTTCTTCCTTTCGTTTTAATATCCATTATTGCTGCTCTTTTCTTGCTCAGCTGGGACATACCCCCATTAACTCGAATATTCGTCATTGCCATGATCATCGTATCCATTGTTATATTCGGAATACTCATCTATGCCGGTTTCAGGAAAGAAATCACTCAAAGAATTATTATTTCCCTTGCTAAATCCATTTATCCCACTGCGCTTCGTTTAAGTAAAAAAGACGTTTCATTTAATGAAATTAGAGAAAAAATAATATTCTACATTAATCGATTTTCTACCGGTTTTGTTACTGCCTTACAGGATCGAAATGTGTTCCTCATAGCTTTCATTTTATCCTTTGCCATGTGGGGTTTGGACATGCTAAGAATGTACGTGTGTTTCGGAGCATTAGGAGTATATCCTCCAGTATTGGCCCTGGTGATAATCTACACCATCGGTATCCTGATCAGCCTCTTACCATTACTCCCTGGTGCGTGGGGAATACGGGAAGCTACTTTAATCGGCCTTTTTGCAGTGGTTGGTGTTTCAGCAGATGTGGTGATGGCAGCCAGCCTAATAGATCGTTTAGCCAGCTATATTATTCCCACCATACTAGGTGCTCTTGCAGCACTCTACTATGGGCGCAAGGTTAAAAATAAAAGTGTTAACTTACCATCAACTGATTTATAGGGCATAGATTAGTGAAAAGTAGGATACTTTTAGTGATCTTTTTTATAAATTTTTATAAAGCTATCGAAAGATTTATATAGGATGTTCTGAAGAATAAGGGTATATAAGATTTTCGGTTTAGTGCATGAAGAAACTTGGAAGCATACTACATTTGTCAAACAGAGAGCGTGTTATACTCCGATCGAACCAAACACCCGCTCTAGGATTGTCTGTTTTTAACTCCCGTAAGGAGAAAATAGGGTTTATTCACGATGTCTTCGGACCCACCAAGGATCCGTATATCTCAGTGAAGATCCTTGCATCAATTTCTAAAAATTTTGAAAACAGTGTTGGAGAGACACTTTATGTGCCTAAACAAGCCAAGAAGAAATGGGGGCGACGGAAACGAAGCAAGAAATAGTTGAAAAAGTTCCTAAAACTATCAAAGAGAAGGTAGAAGTTTCAGGAAAAGAACAGATGAAGCAGGATATGTCTGAGATTGAAAAAATCGAGACAAAATGTCCAGAATGTGGATCTGAGAAGCTTATAAATGATCATGAACGTGGCGAAATCGTTTGTGGTTCCTGTGGTCTGGTTATCGATGACAGCTTGGTGGATATGGGTCCAGAGTGGAGGGCCTTCGACCATGAACAGCGTGATAAGAGGACCAGGGTAGGTGCACCTATCACTTACACCATACACGACAAGGGTCTTTCCACCATGATCGACTGGAGAAACAAGGATATCTACGGTCGGGACATTCCAGCCAGGAACCGAGCCCAGTGGTATAGGCTCAGGAAATGGCAGAGGAAAATCAGGATTTCCGGTGCAACTGAACGTAACCTGGCATTTGCATTAAGTGAACTGGACCGTGACTCATCTCGATTGGGACTTCCCAGAAGTGTGAGAGAAGCTGCATCAGTAGTATACCGTAACGCTGTGGAGAACAAACTCATCAGAGGAAGAAGCATTGAAGGAGTGGTGGCTGCATCACTTTACGCAGCATGCAGACGGTGTAATGTTCCACGAACACTGGATGAAATTGCAGAAGTATCCAGGGTGAGTAAAAAAGAAGTGGGTAGAACCTACCGTTTCCTGACCAGGGAACTGAATATCAAACTGCCTCCTACCAGTCCTGTGGATTACGTACCTCGTTTTGCCAGTGAACTCAACCTCTCTGGAGAAGTTCAATCCAAGGCTATTGAAATCATTGAAAAAGCCATGGAGAAAGGTTTAACCTCTGGAAGAGGACCTACAGGAGTTGCTGCCGCTGCATTATACATTGCCTCAGTTTTACTCGGTGAGAGAAAAACCCAGCGCGATGTAGCAGATATAGCCGGAGTTACTGAAGTTACCATACGTAACCGATACAAAGAACTCACAGAACAGCTGGATATGGGTGTAACACTTTAATGTGTAACACTCTAATTAATTTATTAAGTGACATGTGAGAAAGTACGAAGAAATACAAATCTTCTTTTATTCTCCTCTATTTTCACAAAATTTTAATTTTCAAAATTAACCTATAGCATTATATAAACTAAAACTGCAAAATGAATAAAACACCCAAAGATTCATGAACAATTTTTAATCATATGAAAAAAAAGGAGACCTATTATGCCAGTAGAATTTTATAAAAAAATAATGGAAATATCCAAGGTATTAGAAGAAAAAGGTGACGGAATTAGTTACATCCGTAATAAAAGCGATGCTTACACCATTGGAACTAAAAAATACAGCGAAGAGATTGCCAAATACCTTGATGAAAACGTTGAATCATGGGAAGGTAGTGAAGCCCAGTTAACCAAAAAGAAAGGTAAAAATAAACAGTTAAACGGTAAAAAAGTGGGTTACCTCTGGAAAATTCCGGTACCCCAGGACGAATAATTTTACCTATCACTTTTTTTTACTTATTTTAATTTTAACTTAATTAACTTTAGATAATTCTCTTCATTTGATTTTTTTGGACTTAAATTATTTTTTTGGGAACTTAAATTAACGTGCTAATTTAACCTATAATTTTAGTTTGATATTTTCTCAGTTCACCTTCTAAAGTTTACATTAACGAGTTTACCCTGCTACCCAAAAAACTGCAGTAATATCAGTTATAGGATCACCAGTGAACGTAGCACTTCTGTGAGTTTACAAGAAGGGAATTAATTCATTTTCATTTCAAACATTTTTTTCAACATATTTAAATTAGCAGAATATTGAATGAACATAACTATTTTCATAGTACTCTGCATAATCTGTGTAAAAGTTTATATACTTAAACTTTTAAACTTACATGTAAAAATGAAGGATATTGGAGGGAGGTTAAAAGATGAAAATAAAATTTTTGCCAATAGTGTTAATAGCACTAATAGCAGTTAGTGGACTCCAACCTATATTTGCCACAGGTCCACAACTAGAAGATACCAAAATAGCAGCAAAAAATGGTGAACCACTTCAAGATATTACTGTTACAGCAGGATCAGATATAGAGTTACAAGCTAGATTATACTGGTACTGGTATACAATTGATAACGTGAAGGCTGAATGGATTCCACAAATCTGCCGTTACTTGGACTTTTCTGTGAGTGACTCCAGCAACGACATCGTATGGAGTGACACCGCAATGACCAACTTTTTCACCGCTAATGCTAACCCCGACACATTTACACTCAATAAAGGTACCTACACCTTAAAAGTAAAATACGAAGGAAAACTAAAACCCTGTGAATCAACCACCAAAATCTACGTAGAATAGATAAGATCAGCACTCACTGAATTGACCTGATTTTATTTATTTTAATTTTTGTTAGGGAAATCAATTTAGACATTCAAATTCCCCTTGGATTTTTTATATTTCAAGTTCTTTCATATATTTACAATGAATTTCCATTTACAATGAATTCTAATAAAACAACATTGTAGAATTCATTATTCGATTATTTCCTGAACCCTTCCCACTCGCCCATCTTCAAGTCTAACCTTGATTCCATGAGGATGAGATGGAGAGCGTGTTAATAAATCTTTAACTATTCCTTTAGTTCTTTTTCCACTGCGCTGATCCTTTTTAAGTACAATGTAAACTTCCGATCCTTTTTTTATATCTTTTCTGTTTTTACCGTTCTTTTGACTCATATTTTTCATCTCTAAATCTTAAAGCCTCTAAAATTTAAAATTAAAAAAATCATTTATTCCTTCAAAATCATTCTATATCAGATCACTTACTTATCAAAAACACTTACATTATTCATCAATTCATCCAAATTACTTCCCAGATATATTATATTTATTTAACTGTTTTTTAAGCGCTTTGTATAAGTTTTCTGCCCCTACTATCTCTTCAGAACCCATAGCCCAGTTGGAGGGGTGTAGGATGAAAGGTTGGGATTGTTCACCACCTAAACCACCGTGACTACCCACCAGTTCTTCAAAGGCTGCAACTTCATTAGTTTCAGGATCATAGAAACTGTTAACCAGAATATCCGGGGCATATTTGAAACCATCAGTGCGCAGTAGATGTTTGTGGGCTCTTGGCCCAAATGGAGTTAAGGGATCTTTCCCTTCAATAGTTCCATCTTTAAGGTAATGGATTCCTTCTCCTCCAACTGCCATTGGTCCCTGTTCCTTTGAATTGACCATTACGAATCCTACTCCCTCGTGTTGAACCAGGCCAGGGATCAGATCAGGGTAAGTGGCTTTTATCTGTTCAAAGGTTAACCGTTCCACATGTTCAGTTAGGTAGATCAATCCAAGATTTCCGGATGCCAGTACAATAACCTGGGCATTCTCGGAAGATACTTGCGTTTTAGATGGTAGTTCCCCAATGTCGTGACGTTGCAGGTAATCTAGAACTTTCCCCTTGATCACTGGAGCTTCATCAACCTTCTTTACTGCTGTGTCAAATAGGTATCTACTTTCATCTACAACATGGTCGCTTCGATCCTTTATATAGACTTTACTATCTTCTATAGGACTCTGGATAGCCTGGCCAAAGTGGTCTTCATTGGATGAAAGTTCACTGTAGATCAGGGTTTCAGGG
Source organism: uncultured Methanobacterium sp. (assembly GCF_963666025.1). Taxonomy (NCBI): domain Archaea; kingdom Methanobacteriati; phylum Methanobacteriota; class Methanobacteria; order Methanobacteriales; family Methanobacteriaceae; genus Methanobacterium; species uncultured Methanobacterium sp. The sequence continues at coordinate 953,091 of NZ_OY762552.1, forward strand.
GGCATTAATTCCCGGACCAGATCCTCCAGACTCTGACCATACCTTTGCAGGAAGGTGGCTCCATTGGTTTGACCGTGATCAGATTGAACTACCAAATGGTAAGGGCGTGGTGCGTATTTTCGGGCGTTGTCCAACCGATGGAACTGCATATCCAGTTTTTTAAGAGCGTAAAACGCGTCCCAATCTCGGGTTCCAGAGTGATGGGCTATTTCATCATATCCAAGGTAGGTTACATAGGCAACATCAACTTTACCATCCAGCATGTCCCCAATAACCACTGCGGTTGTCACTTCACGTAAAAATACATTGGCCCCTGCTCTTACAAAGGGATAAATAAAACCTCGGTGTATACGTGGTTTGACATTTTTTATCCAGTGGATCAGTTGGGAGGCAAAGTCCAGTATAACATCCCATAAAAACAATGCTACGATACGGGCGAAATTAGAGGGATAAGAATAAACATAATACCATGCCCGGGTATAGAATCTTCCCAGGTTTTTAAGCTGGCTGTAAGTGAAAATAACATCAACTGCATCTCCAGAGAACAGATTTGTTCTGCTGGCCCCTTGGCAGGCTAAAAGTCCGTTTCCATCAGAGATTCTTTTTTCAATAACCGGGGCATCAGATAAGCCTGTTGAAACCATGATTTTGTTGTTTTTATCTTTTTCCACCCACCTGAAAGCGGGAATATCACAGTTATTTCCATGAAGGATTCCGGCCTGACTGGCCCCAGTTTGACTCGAAAGGTCAGTTTCCCAGGGCATCACTTCATGGGACTCATTTTCTAACCACTTTTTAAGAGTGGGCATGGTCCCATTTTCAATGGCTTCCTTTAAAATAGGAAAGGCCAGGCCATCTATCTCCAGGAAGATAACTCCTGGTTTTTCATTGAATTTGATTTTTCCCTTTTTAATCTTTCGGATAACATTCCGGTAATAAGTGGCATCATCATCAATGGTTAAAATAGCTGATAGGACCGCGGTAACTGCAGCCATGGCAATGGGAGTCAGTATTAAAGCAGGCCCCTGGATGGTGAATCCAGTCATTAATTCACTGGCCAGCCATATTAAAAATGCGTTTAACAGTAATGCACCTATGCCCACCGTAAATACCATGAAGGGTAATAATACTCGTGCCAATAATGGCCAGAACAGGGCATTTAAAATCCCAACTACTCCGGCAGCGATAAATGCAGTGAACCAATCATCGAAATGCAGGCCAATGGATAAATAATCAATTAACATGAATCCCAGAAATCCACCAAGCCACATGACCAGAGTCCTACCTAACCAGTAGAACCGCGAATGGCCCTGAATCCGATCATACCACTCTGATGACATTTTTTCCTTATCTTCCATCTGGATTATCCCCCATAGGCATCTCCCCGGATTAATAACTAAATATAACTTAACATTTCTCTAATTAAATTTTTCCATCCAGTTTCCATTACAATTTTTCAAATCAACCAAATTTTCATTACAATTTTTCAAATTTATTCCCCTAACACCGTTTCAGTGAGTGATTTATTTCAATAAAAGGCCTTATTTCAAGAGAAGGTCTTATTTCAAGAGAGGGCTTTATTTCACGGAAGTGCTTTATAATTACAGTACATCTTCGGGACATTTCAACGTGAATACTGTGATTTCAGGGGCACAGTTGATCCTCAACCAGAATACATTGGTTCCCAGGCCCCTGCTGGTGTATTGAACCATATCTCCCACCATGTATTTGCCAGCAGGGTATTTCAGGAAATGGGGGCCTCTGATAAATGTGCCCAGACCCGGTATGAGAAATTGTCCTCCATGGGAGTGGCCAGATATTTGCAGGCTGAAACGTCCGGTGGTTGAACTAATGTCTGCAAAATCAGGTTCATGGGCCAGGAGTATGGCTGGTCCTTCTTCTGGGAGTTTTTCCATCACCAGATCAAGACGCTGTTTTCCTAACATCACACTATCCACTCCAGCTATGTGCAGAGGAGCTTCATCATGATATATAGTGTGGAGATCATTGCTGACATCAATTATATCACACCGGTGCAATATTTTACGTATTCTTTCAGCGCTTAGCCAGTGATCATGGTTACCAAGAACTGCGAATGAGCATTCTTTAGGTTCTAACATTTGTAAAGAGTTTTCAAGGTCCTCGGCCACATCATCCAGAATATAAGAAACAAAATCACCAGTTATAGTTACAGAATCTGGTTTTTCTTTATTTACCATTTTCACCACACCTTCAAGGTGTTCTGGTGTGATCCATTGCCCCAGATGTATATCTGAAAGATTTAACAGACGATAATTATGAAATGCAGGATCAAGGTTGGGTATTGTAACTTCCACTTGTTCTATCTGGAAGTCTTTGTGGTTAAATTCAGGGTTTCCTATTTTATGACGCCAGTACGTCATCCCCCTCTGTAACTTCTGCCTGTATTTCAGGGCATTTGGATCCTTTTCTTCCATACTCTACCTTTGACTATTAATTAATGAGAATAATAAAATGTTAATTAGACTTTCCAGCCCACACTGGATGTTTTAAGAGTTTCTCCCATGAGTTTCTTCCAGGGATTATCATATAATAAAGATATTCCCAGGATATTTTCCAATTTCCTAGGATATTCTCTTATAAATCTTCCAGAGATTATTTTCCAATAAAGGATTTTGGTAGTTACTACATTATAAAATTTGTTAAAATCCTTAATGATGATTATAAACCTTTTTAAGATAAACTATCATTCTGAAAATAAAAAAAGAGAGAGATATATTTAATATAATTAAGTTTTTTCCTTTAAACCATATTCTCTATTTCATCAGCTATTTTCCAGTGCCCACCTTTCTTCTCTGCTCTTTTAATGAGTAATACTCCCAGTAAAGCACCAACGATTCCACCGGCAGTGTCAGTAAAAAGGTCATTCATGGTATCATCCAGGGGGTCCTGGGTTGGTGAACCCTGCATTTGAGTGTTTCCTGTGATCTGTCCTATTGGACCCTGTGATAAATATTTATCATAGGTATATTCCCCCATTTCTAGCATTCCACCTAATCCTATGGTGACAATAACAATGAGAATTGCCATCTCAGCTAAAGAAGCTTTCAATCTACCGTAATAGTACATGGTGTAAACCATCATCATGCCGATAAGTGCAATGTATAATGGTAGCATGAAGTGCATAAAATTGTCATAATGAGGAATTTTAACGTATAAGCCCAGTGCATCTCCCCCAACCAGTTCAAATAAAACCATGGCCAGGATCAAGATTTCTATTTCAACAGGAATGGCACGTATTCTATTTCCAGTGAAAAATCTAGGACTGTTAATTATTACCAGAGCCACTAATATCAGTATCCCAAATATCCTTTCTGAACCATTTATCCCTCCAAAAATGGTGATGTAAATACCAGCAACTAAAAGGAATATGCGCATTATTCTCAGTAAATTTCTCTCTAACGGACTTTTGTCTTCTGGATTTGGATTTAAAAAGCTCATTATTAATCTCCCCACTTTAGTATTAGCCTGATAATTAAATTTGGTTTAAATAAATTTGAATTAAATTTTGTAACTATTGATTTTCTAATTGAGTTTTTAACTATTGATTTTAACAATTGAATTCTATTAAGAAGTAGTATTCTTATGTTTATTGAGGTTTAATTGACATATTACTCTTTCTATTTTAGTTTAATACCCCTTTTTTATTTAAATGGTTAGAACAAATTAATGTGCCACAAGAACACGGGGAATGTGTATATACAATCCCGGAACATTTACAAGCTCTTGAATAATTAATTTACAACCAGAACTTTAATGCACAACCAGAACTGTCATTATATAAATTTTCCATTGAATATTAGATAATCTAATCATTTTAGGAAATGATTTAATAGTGATATGATAAAAATCAATTTAAGATTATTATAAAGAAAATTTGGAATTATTAGAGTTGGAATGATTAGTCTAGAGAACTGATTGAAAATTTTTAATTAAATTAATGATTCAGTTGTAAATCGAAGCTTAAAAAATATTAATTTAGTATAAGTTAATAGCTCTGGCAGGTGTGTACGTGGAAAAGAAAGGGTTTGCAGGAAGATTGAAAACATTATCCAAGCCCACTGGCAAGCCCATGTGGAACCAAGCATTTAAATCCATCGTTTTAATGATTTTGGCGGCATTGATCGCTAAATCTCTGGGTTTTGATGAGGGAATAAAAGCAGTCATGTTCATTACCCTCATCGCCACTATAATCATAGATTTGCCACTGCCGTTACGTAAGATCATCCCCCTCGCCATGGTAGGATTTATAATGACTTTTTTAGCTTTCATAAGTTCTTCTCTGGCCCTTTCCAGTCTACCAGTCTTTCTATTTTTCACAGTCATCTGGGCTTTTTTAAGTCTTTCCATGTACATCTTCAGCGAAACTATCGGCCTTTTTGGATTTATAATATTCTGTGGTTATTTCTTATCTGTAGCGCTGGTTAATAGGGATGCTTCCACACTTGACTGGGGACTTTACATAATTTTAGCCTATGTGGTTGCATCCATCCTTTTCATACAAAAGATATGGGGAAGGAACAGGGATATCTCAAAAATGGTTGCTTCTCCTTTCATTCCAGAAACCTCTCTTGAGCGCGTATTATCAGTCCGGCATGCATTATCTGGAATTCCCCTTGATAAGAGAGATTATGAACTTTTCAGGATTGGAACTTACCTCACAGGGTTTAGAGGTTACAGTAAACAGATGTTATCCCGTTTATCCGGTGAATCCCATCAATTACTCCAAAGATTTATGGACGCTGCCCATAAAACCAGTTTAGAAATTGCAGGAAATATTGAAAATGCCACTCATCCAGTGGAATTGGAATTGGTAGATCTAGAAATTGAAAATATAAAAAAATCGGTTAATTCCACAGATCGAAGCACCAGTGCCCTGGTTGATGTGTCCACAGAAATTAGAACTCTACTCCATAAAGCCAGCGGTCTTGTGGGGGGAAAATATCCTTCCACTGAAAAATTAAAGATACCATCACCCAGAACCTCTCTTAAAGATGTTTTAAGTGCTAATTTTAATCTAAAGAACATGTATATACGTCATGCCTTGAGATTCTCCCTGGCACTTACTCTTGGACTTCTGGTAGTCTATTTAACCCATGGACGAGACGCACTGTGGGTTACCATGGGTATTCTAATCATTATTAAACCAGATGTTACCAGCACCCTGAACAACATCATTTTAAGGGTTTCATTTAACGTGGCAGCCATACTCCTGGCCATACTCCTGGCATTCCTCTTCCCCCACTATGCATTAATCGGTTTAGCTTTCCTGATGCTTTTCTTATTCCGGGCATTCTACCCCAATTACATGGGACTTTCGGTTATGTTCCTTTCCATATTTGTGGTGTTAATATGGCCGACAGGACCAGTATGGGAGAATGCAGTTGCCCGAATAATTGACATATCCATTGGTGCAATTATAGCCTTCATCTGTGCATATCTAATTTTACCCAGCAGAATGACAGTGGATCTTCCTGGGCAAATTGCTCAAGTAATCAATGCCAACCGAGAATATGCAAATGCAGTTATTCCAGGCGAAGATATGAATTACAATCACGAAAATGCGGTTACCTATTTCAGGAAATACATGTTAGAGGAAAAAAATCTTGAATCTGCTATTAAAAAGGTTGATGATACATTTAAGGATGTTGGAGAAGATGTATCACTGTACCATGAACTCAGTGCAGCCAATAGAAAATTAGCGTCTGATATTTCTGCCCTGGCAACTCTGATTGAATCAGATGAAGCTCTACCTGACACTCATCGTTTTAAAGAACAGTTAATTGATGCCCTGAATGAACTGGCTCTTTCTGTGAACAAAAGTGTGGTGCTTCCCCGTGCGAATATAGATAAATATTCGTATGGTTCTAACCGGGATGAGGTATTAGATATAAAAAGCTACCTGGACTGGATAACCAGTGATGTTAAATTCCTGCAGGAAGGAGTGGAACTGGGTCATCGCACAGGGGCACTGGAAAGGTATCGTGACCTGACGTGAATAAATCATAATTACCATGTTTTGAGGAATGCATTGAGTAATTTATTCACTCCATAGTTCCATTTAGTAGGTATAACTAAATTTAGTTTGATATATTCAAATTTAGTATGGTATAACTAAATATACTCAACACGAATAAATTAGATGAACACTCAATACTAAGTAAATTATATCCAATGCAGCTCAATAACAATAGAAAAAAATATTTGATGGGAATTATCAAGTGAAATCATGGATAGTAAGCTGCATCATAGACTGGAAATGGTCCTGGAAATAATTTTCCTGATCTTCATATTCCTAGATAGTTTTCTTCTTTTCACCAGCGCATTTCTACCGATGCGGGGAAACTCATACATTAACATTGCTTATTTTGATTTATTAACCAGTGCTCTACTTTTTGTAGGATACTGGATCCAGCAAAGAAGAACCAGTTCAAAAACAGGGTATTTAAAAAGGAATTGGAATGGTATAATAGCAGTTGTACCCATCTACTTCATAGGAATTGTTATTTTAGGGATCAATGAATCTTCAATCATTATTAAAATATTGGCATTAATTAAAGTAATTACACTAATAATGGCAGCTCGTCAAGTAGGTAAAGCTGTTGATCAGTTCGTTGAAAAAAGTAAGTTAGCCTATGGATTTGCATTCTTTGTGGTTGTACTTTTAGTCTGTTCAGTGGGATTTTTTTTACTTGAAAATGGAATTAATCCTGAAGTTTCCACCTACGAGGACTCTTTATGGTATGTTATTCAGACCATCACTACTGTTGGTTACGGTGATGTGGTCCCCATAACTCAATGGGGACGTTTAATTGGGGTAATTGCTATGATCAGTGCCATTGGTATTTCCAGCCTACTCACAGCAGCCACTACTTCTTCATTAATGGATAAACTGCGCGAAGACCGGGAAAAACTCGCCAAAAGCAATGTTGATCATACCAAAAAACTTGATAAACGAGTTCAGGATATGGAATCAAAAATGGCAAAAGAAGAAAATGTTAAAGAAATTGAAGAGGATTTAAGTGAGATTAAATCTGAAATAAAAGAAATTAAAGATTTATTGAACAAAATTAACAGATAAATTCTGAATAAAATAAAAAAAGGGAAATATTTTTAAAAATATTTCCTAAAACTTTGTTTGACGATTATTTTTGTATAGTATCTCTGTTTTACTTTGTTGGGGTTTTTACATTACTTTTATTCCAACAGAGCAAATATACCACTTATTATCAGCCAGATACCAATTAGAACTCCCAGATAAATTGGGTCAAAGGCCAGTGTTCCCAGAATGATATATAGAATACCCAGTATTATTCCGAGAATACCTACCCATGTGGCGTTTTTAAAGTCATTACGAGATACTAATGCTATAATTCCTGCTATTATCAGGAATATACCTGCCAGGTACAGTAAGAATCCTGCTAAGAATGCGAATATTGCTGGATTGAAAATCAGGCCGATTCCTACAATGAGGACAATTATACCCAGGATCACATTCATGATTCCCGCAGATTTACTGACTTCCATCTGAGATCCACCCACAATTAGAAGCCAAATTGCGATCATCAATACTACAAATCCGGTTAACACACTTGCAGCCACAAGACCTGCCAGTGGGAACGCTAAAACTATTAAACCAAGAATTATTGCTAAAATACCTAATACCGCGTTTTTCATCAAACCCCTCCATTTATTTTTCAGTTAAATCCATATTTAACCATGAATATTTTATTTATGAATATATAAAAATATTGCTATTTAAAAGAACATCGCTAAAAGCATACAGAAAATCTCTAAAAAATAGTTGTAATGATCATCAGGGTTTTATTACATAGTTTCGATTGAAAAATGTATAAACAGATGGAGATAATAAAATAAAAAAATAGAAAAATTTTTGGGGGAATTAACTTCCCTTTTTTGTTTGTAGTTAATTTTATGATGATTTTGTTGATGTTTCCTGTTCTTCTGAGGGTTTGATGAAAATTTCCATTATTCCGGCTAATATTAAAAATGCACCTATAATTATCGCCAGGAACACGGGATTGGCAACATAAACACCCAGTATAAAGTATAAGATACCAAATATTATTCCTAGAACTCCTATTCCTCTACCTTTAAGATCTTTTCCTGAGAACAATGCCATGAAACCGGCGATTATCAAAAAAAGCCCTACAATGTAAAGTGCTAAAAAGGTTAAGAATTCAAAGACGCGTACATCTCCCAAAAATACAATACCAAACAGAACTGCAATAATTCCCAGCAATAGATCAGCTATGCCTGCTGCAAGGTTCTTCTCCCAAACATGGAAACTCTGTGCGAAAAACCATATCCCTAAAAAGAGTATTCCAAGGCCCATTAAAACACTGAAAGTGAGTACGCTGACCAGTGGGAAAATAATAACTATAAGACCCAGAATTATGGCTAAAATACCGATTAATGTGTTTTTTCCTTCATTCATAGTACAACCTCCCTAATAAAATCCCCAATGACTTAAAATTTTTAGTCAATTCATTGGCCGAAATGATTGATAATTTATTATGTTTGGTTTAAGATTTAAAGTTTACATTTGTAGAACCCATTAATGAGGATTATATCTAGTCTTACGAACTATTCTAGGAAAAAAACTTATAACATTAATTATAAAAGATTGAAAATGTATGGGGCTTGTTTGGAACCATTAGGAGGTTGATAGATATGGCTGCAGGCAAAAATGTTTTGTTAGGAATTTTAGCGATAATATTGGGTTTAATGGTAATTGCGTTTCCATTGATAAGTGTTTTCACATTCAGTGTTCTGGCAGGAATGGGAGTGCTCATTTTGGGTATTTGGTTCCTGGTTCAGGCTTTCTCAGTCTGGGAAAACAGTAAAGGAGTTAGTATTGCCTATTTAATCCTGGGAATTATTGCCATCATAGCAGGAATAGGATTGGTGGGAAATATACTTGCATTGAGCTTCTTAGCTAGCTTTATACTCTATTTAGCTGGTTTCTTCTTGTTCATATCTGGTGTGATTACACTGTTCACTGGAGAAGGAGGATCTGCTAAGGGAGTAGGTGTTTTAGGAATCCTTATAGGTATTATATACTTGATTTTAGGATTGTATGCTTGGGATCCCTTCTATTTAGCACTGTTAATTGGTATCTGGCTGATAATCAGCGGAATCTTCGAGATATTTAAGCCTCAAGAAGAAGCTAAAGCAGATACTACTGAATGAAAAAACTAAACAAGCCCCCTAACTATAATCTAATAATCAATTAAATTTTATAAAACAATCTATGGAAATATTATTTCAAAGTTCTACGATAATTTCGTTATCATTTCAGAATTAAAAAAACCCCCCATTTTGAACTATTATGGAAAAATAATTGATATTCGCACTGCAAATTTAATATCCTACACTTAACCGACAGAGCTGATGTTGAATGGGAATATATGCATTATCCTGGAAAAATTTACGCCGGAACCGGTTGAGAAATTTATCCACAGTTTTAAGAATCTCCCTGGGAGTTATAATATTACTCATCCTTGTAAGTTCGGGGTTAGGAATAAGCAGTGTCATTGAAAAGTCAGGAACATCAAACGGGAAAATACTGGGACAACAATCCAACCAGACAACAGGTACCGCCAACGGGACCAGCACAGTATCTTCTGCAGTTAATTATTTAAACTCATTTTTGGGAAGTACTTTCACAGAAAACCAGTTATTAAGTCGTCTAGAAACAATTCTAGTTGATGTTGTCTATATTTTAGATGGTCTGGCCAGTATTGCCCTTTTAATTGGAGTTCTGGGGATTATGAATACGATGGGATTCAACCTCTCCGAGCGAAAAAGAGAGATAGGGCTCCTTAAATGTATGGGTTTTACAAAAAGACATATCTTAATTAGTTGCACTCTTGAATCAGGTTTACTGGGCCTAATAGGATCAATTATTGGAGTGGTTATTGGAACTTTAGGAATCTGGATAATATCTGCCTTTTTCAAACCAGATTTATTCACCACACTGCTCCCATTATGGCTATTTATAGGAACCATTACCATTACCACACTCTTAAGCATTGTTCTTGGCCTGTACCCCGCCTGGTTTACATCACAAATCAAAGTTGAGGAGGCGCTCCTCTGTGAATACTGAAAACTCTGAGAATAATGGAAATTCTATAAATACTGAAAACTCTGCGGATATCGAAGATTCTATGAATACTGAGGATATTCTAACATTTAATGGTGTTAGCAAGGTTTACCAGAAGGGAGGAGTGGAAAAATTGGCACTCAATAATTTATCCTTTTCGCTTCATCCCCACACCCTCACACTAATAAATGGTTCATCTGGAGCGGGTAAAACATCCCTAATATATCTTGCTGGCCTTATCAAAAAACCCAGCACCGGAGAGATCTGTGTTAATGGAATTTTTACCAATGATTTAAGTGAAACAGAACGTTCAAACCTTATTAAAAACGAAATCGGTTTGATTTTTCGACGGTCCAATCTACTACCTTATCTTTCTATTCTGGAAAATGTGATGCTTCCTGCGATATCCTCCGACCGGAGGAAAGCTGAAGAATTACTGGAAAAAGTTGAAGTGGATAATTGGAACCGCTTCCCCTCTGATTTATCCATTTTAGAGGAACAAAAAGTTGCCCTGGCCCGTTCTCTGGTTAACGATCCAGCAATTTTACTGGCTGATGAACCAACTGGAGAACTGGATTGGGATGAAACAAAAAATTTTATAGATATTTTAAAAAAAATGGATAAACTTACTATTCTTATGACCAGTGATCAAAATTCACTCCAATCCTTCTTTTCTGTGATCTATGAACTTGAATACGGAAGACTCAAGGGTTTATCCACCCCAATTAGACATTAAATGGATAACCCCCTGAATTTAAACTTTGACTACTATTAGTACCTTTTTGATTCTATTGGTACATTACAGCAGTTCCAGTGGCTGTAACAATAAGTGCGCTTCCCTTCAATCCCCCAACTGAATTGTAATCAATCAAAACTTCAATCACAGTATTGGCCCCCATTTCATATGCATTATCAAGCATTCGAAGTATTGCTGCATTTTTGGCTTCATCCAAACTCATTCCATCTAATTGAGCTTTTTTAGATATCTTGGAAATACCTTCCGACTTTTCCTTTACCATTGCCTCCCCTGTTACCAGACCAATGTGTTTGGTAATTTTACCACCATCCATATGGGGTATTGATACAATAGGAACATCCAGATCATCCATAAAGTTCAAATTTGGAGTTATCAATGAATCATCCGTGTTTTCAAAGTTTTCACTCCTTTCAAGCTCAGAAGGTTTTCTGCGAACCGTACTCATGGCTTTAGATAGTAAGTTCCCCAGATAACCTATGACATATGTCAACACTCCCAGGAATACGACAAAGAGAAGGTAGTTAATGAGTATGGGAAACGCAGCCTGTACCATCAGCGCAAGACCCCCTAATGTAAAAAAATTGAGCACAATAGGGTCTTGCGGGAAAAGCCAGGCGTAAGCATTAATGATTATGAATATCAAAAGTGCACTGATTGCTCCTGTGCTTTTACCATACAAACGTCGGGCAATGTAAGTTTCCACGAAACCAGCTAGGAGTGGGGACACAATAAACGTTATGTTAAACCCAAAAATTACTAAATTCCCCATAACACAGATTACAGCCGACAAAAATCCGGCGGCGGTACCTATGAGTATAGCTGCAAAAGCCCAGCGTTTTTCTTTTAAAAAGTTTACTGCTGATTTTAACAATCCCATCCCTTCCTAAATTTAACAGTTGAAGATTATAGATGAATCTAGAAGATTAATGGTTGCAAAATATGATTTTAATTAATCTTTAATATTTTAAACAATCTTTCAAGATTCAAATTAATCTTTCAAGATTCTAATCAATCTTTAAAATTCCAATCAATCGTTTAAGATTCAAATTAATCTTTCAAGATTCTAATCAATCTTTAAAATTCCAATCAATCGTTTAAGATTCAAATTAATCTTTCAAGATTCTAATCAATCTTTAAAATTCCAATCAATCGTTTAAGATTCAAATTAATCTTTCAAGATTCTAATATATTTTTTAGAATTCTAATCAATCATTTATGATTCAAATTAATTTACTCCTGATAAGAAACCGCGGTTCCAAAGACCGTGACCATGATAGTGTTCCCCATGGTTCCTCCCAAGTTATGATAGGCAAGGCGAGTGCCAATAACTGCATTAGCCCCTTTTTCTGCAGCTTTTTCATTCATGCTTTTTAGAGCAACTTCTCTGGCTTTTTTCAGTTCTTCTTCATAGGCAGAAGTTCTACCTCCCACCACATCCCTCACACCCGAAAACATGTCTTTGTAAACATTCGCCCCTAAAAGGGATTCACCAGTTACTAAACCATAATATTCATTAATTTTTTTTCCATCTATAGTGGGGGTGGTTAAAACGAGCATCTACTAACCTCCTTACTAAAGTTTCTGTTATATGTTCTTTAATAGTACTAATCTCAGTATAGTACTAATATTCTCTTATAGTATTTGAATTAAGTTATAACCGGACGTTTTTAGTTTCAATATACCGGAATAGGGTTATAGTAAATTTATTATAAATCAACGGATAAAATTAATACTGACTTAGTTTCCCTACAGGGGAATATGTTGAATACAATGTGAATAGGTTGAAAAAAAGCTAAAAAGGTATTTTAACCACAGAATTAGGGTTTAATAGGTTAAATAATTGCAAGAAATTTTTAATAATTGCAAAGAAAGAGTGAGGTTTTTTAAATGAAAAATACGGTAGTTGGAATTATTGCAATAATAGTGGGAGTTATAATGATAACTGCACCAGTAGTGGGACTTGCCACTCTTGGCCTCATATCTGGACTTTTAATACTGGGAATGGGTATCTGGTTAACCATTTTAGGATTCGGTGAAAGAACATCCAATGATCTATGGTTATTCCCCTTCTTGGTGGGAATAGTGGGAGTAATTATGGGTATAACTTTCCTGTTCAACACTTCATGGATAATAAGTCTCGGTCTTTGGGCTTATATCATAACAGGGATCCTGCTATTGATTACAGGGATTATTTCTCTGCTTGTTGGTGAACGGAAAACTTACAAAGTGTATGCAGGAATATTTGGACTGTTATTCGGATTTCTTTTCCTTATCGTAGGTTTCTACAACGTGAACCCAAACATTTTAGGATTCATAACAGGAATTGGACTGTTATTATATGGGATACTTAATATACGAGAATAATACCCGAAATTCAGACCATGAATCCAATAATTTCCCTTTAAACTTTTATTTTAAAAAAAATAATTATGTCCGAAAATTAAAGATGAATGTTTTAGAGAAGGTTTCGGACGTAATTCTTAGATTAATACGTAATTTTTTGGATCAAATGTGATTCTTTTAGGATCAAATGTAATTCCTGGATTAAATGATTTAAACCCATTTAATACTATTAAAATCCTAACTGGCCCCTAAACATGAAGAACAACCAGACCAGGATGAAGACTGCAAATAAAACATAAAGCATTTTACGAGTTTTTTGAACTTTTTTCTGGTTGGCGATGGCTAACTGCTCACAGTTGGGTGAGCAATACTTTTCATTCAAGGGCATGGGTGTCCCGCAAACAGGACAGTGTTTGTGTTGTTCAATCATAAATATTACCTCTTTAAACGTTCTTTTAATATTATTTTAGTTATTTTAAATTATTATAGGTTATTACAGATTATTAAGGCTATTTAGACTATTTTAGATTTATTCAGCTTTTTATTCAGCGTCATGCTTAATTAACGTGCCTATGTTATTATTTATGGCTTTTTTGAGGTTTTCAGGGTTTTCCCCATTGAAAATAACTGTTTTTATCCGGGAACGGCCTATGATCTGTATGGCAGTTTTATCTAGGAATTCATAGGTCCCTGCTTTCATCTCTTTATCCGCCAGCATCCCCATCATCTCTTTGGGGGTAATCTCCGGGAACATTTTTGCATCGGGGTGCTTGTTGGGATCTTTATCATACAATCCATCTACAGAAGTGGCGTTTAAGAGTAAATCTGCACCAACAAACTCAGCCAGTATGCTGCCCACAGCATCGGTACTGTGTGCGGGTTCTGTGCCACCCATTACCACAATTTTACCATTGGTAGAAAATTCAAGAGCTTCTGCAAAGTTGTGAGGTACTCGTGGATAAGCACTATCTCCTAGAGCTGTTATGAGGAGTCGTGCATTGAGTCGGGTGACTTCAATTCCAATATCATCACAGAGGGCTTCTGAAGCCCCCAGATCCCTAGCTATTCCAATGTAGTCCCGGGCAGTCCTACCACCACCTACCACCACCATGATCTGGTGTTCTGCAGCCATGCTCTTCAATACACTTGCATAATCCTGAAATTTTTTATAATCGTGGTCCTTGATTATTATGGATCCACCTACCGTGATCACTACGCGCATTTCATCACCAAAAAATAATCTAACTTTACACATATAATAATTCAAGGTTTTTGTGTAAACCTTTATACATTTTTGACCTTCATACTTATTTTGCTAGTTTATATTACATCCTCTATTTTACAATCCATCTCAACGTATTATGAATATATGAAACTGTTTTTCTTATTAATGATATTCATTAGACACGTTATCAATTACTCAAACTTGAAGTACTACTCACGTGATCAAAAACACTGATAAAAGTGCCCACTACACTGATTGGCAAATAGAACGAAATAGACAGTGAGGTAAAGAAATAAAGACTGAACAAATTAGATTGTTTAAAAAAAATTGTGGAAGCACATATTAATTCTATTTAGCTTCCCCGTCCCTACAATAGTAACCCATTGGTTCACCGTTGGATAAATCATATTCTTCCCATAATGGACATTCATTACATTGGCACATTTCTTCGAAGTCCACATCTGCACACATGGTTTTTCCTTGGGCACAGTACAAACCAGGGATCATTTCAGGTTTAGGTGTCACTTCACCAGCCATCATTTTAGGCATCATTTCCTGAACTTTCATTTGTTTTGATTTAACACAAGCACTATCTGCTTGCACAGGACAGGTTTTACAGATACACTTTTGCACGTTTTCCAAACTAAATTCCACTTTAGCCATCTAATCATCCCCTTCTTTCCTTGACTTATGTTATGATCATGATTGGATATTAGATTTTACTACCAGTAAATCCTAAATTTATAATTAACCAGTTTTAATGTATATCTACCATTTTTTTAATGGATAAATAATCAGTTTTAATGGACATATAACCAGTTTTTAATGGACATATTCCCCATTTAGCCACCGGACACCCGTGATCTGGGCAAACTCTTTATTTGCAGAAATCAGATCATCACTGGAAAGTTGGTTAACATTATTTTTACCCACAATCCGGGTTAGATTGGCCACTTCCCCATTGGTTAATTCTATGAAATTGGTTAGCTTGCGGATTCCCTCTTCCACATCTAACTGTTCCATGAGCTTAGGATCTTGGGTTGCAATACCAGTTGGACAAAGATCACTGTAACAAATCCTGTATTGCTGACAGTTTATTGCTATCAAGGCTGCAGTACCCATATATACCGCATCTGCACCTAATGCAAGACATTTAGCAAAATCAGCAGAAGTTCTCAATCCTCCTCCAGCTATAAGAAATATTTTATCCTTAACTCCCAACTCTTGCAATGTTTTGTAAGCATGTGGAAGTGCAGCAAAAACTGGTATTCCCACATTATCTCTAACATACAAGTCGGTAGCTCCTGTACCCCCACCAAAGCCATCAAGAGCAATGAAATCCACACCAATATCAGCTAATAGACTTACATCCGACTTGATATCTCCACACCCAATTTTAGCACCTATTGGTACGCCTCCAGTGATTTCACGTAGCCATTCCACTTTTTCTTTCATAGCATCATGGTCAGTCATATCCCGATGGTGTGCAGGTGAGTAAGATGGTTCACCCGGTTTCAAGTTACGTGTTCTTGCTATTTCATCAGTGATCTTTTCTGCAGGTAAATAACTGCCTTTACCAGGATAAGCTCCCTGGCCAAATCTGATTTCAACTGCTGCGGCTGATTCGAGGATTTCTTCATTTACTCCAAACCTTCCAGTAGAGTATTGTACAATACGATAATCCACCCCCACATCTTTTTCTTCATCTATTATTCCACCTTCACCCGAATTAAAGCCAATTCCAAGTTTTGAAGCGGTACTGGAAATCACTATCCTCACATTTTTGGACACCGCTCCAAAGCTCATTCCTGAAATCATTAAGGGTGATGAGACTTGCAGTGATTTTTTTGAATGGGGACCAATGATCACAGAGCTTTGAACTGATTCTTCAAGGTTTAAAGGTATTTTATTCACCTGTGCAGGGATAAAATAAAGATCATCAAGTGAAAAGGAGAACTTCTTCAGCGAACCCATAGACCCCACTGTACTTTTGCCGGTTTTGCTTTCTTCCTTGATATTTACTACTTTTTGGTAGAATTCAGGATCTTCTTCCGTGCTTCTTTTGCGCAGGAGAATGTTACTATCCCCAACACCCACTTTATCACAGTAATAAAGTCCTTTAAGCCCATATTCCCCGTATACTGGACATTTATTGCAGAGGCAGGTTTTTGCCTTAATATCACATTTACTTTCATTTACACCGCAGAAAAGGATTTCACCACTACAATCATGGGGATAACTTTTACATAATCTGCAGATGCATCTTTTTCGGTTTTCCTGTGAGTCAGGGACTTTAACTCTTACATTTCCAGGTTCATCCATGTTGCTCCCCCTATTAACATCTTCTTAGACAGTTTTTAAATCTTGAATAGCCTTTCTAATCTTGAATAGCCTTTTAAATCTCAAATAGCCTTTTAAATCTTAGATGTCCTTTAAATAACCTTCAAGGAATTTTTTTTATAAATCTTCAGGATTTTTGTAAATCTCAGATGTTTATAATATTCAGGATCGATTCCACGCCTAATTAAACTTATTAAACTGGTTTTTTAAGCTTTATGACACTTACAAATATAACCTGAAATTCTTCGGTGATTTATTGATTTTAATAGCGGATAGAGTAACAAGTTCTCCCTTTTCTCATCATAGCCATAATTATAAACACTACTTCTACATTTGGCCAGAGAAAACCCCCTACTTTTTTAATAAAATAATTTAAGATATAGTATATGTTTAAAATAAAATAAAATTATGTTTTATTAAATTGGTTTTATTAATTATTTTTCTAAGATAGAAGGATGAAAATTAACCATAACTGGAAATAACTATAATATACTATAAAGTTTAGATAGAATACCTAATTAGATAATTCATCTGTACATTAAATAAACATACTTATTATGAATTTTATCAGTTTAGGAGCGATATTAAATGTCAGAACCATCATCAACCGAACTTTACGAGGTTAAGCGCACCCTGAAAGAACTCTCAGATAAAAAAGGACGGGGTACTGAGCTGGTGTCTGTTTACATCCCACCAGATAAACAGATCAGCGATGTGGTAAAGCACATGCGAGAGGAACTCAGCCAGAGCGCTAACATCAAAAGTAAGCAGACAAAAAAGAATGTTCAGTCTGCTATTGAAGTTATAATGCAACGTATGAAACTTTTCCCACGGCCACCAGAGAGGGGTCTGGTTCTCTTTGTGGGTATGATCCCCAAGGGAGGCCCAGGTACAGAGAAGATGGAAACCTATGTTTTCGAACCCCCAGAACCGGTTCAGACCTACACTTATCATTGTAACTCCCAGTTTTTCCTGGAACCTCTGGAAGAGATCCTAGAGGACAAGGAAATCTATGGACTGGCAGTTATCGACCGAAAAGAAGCCACAATAGCCGTTATGAAGGGTAAACGGATCGATATAGTTAAAAACCTTACCAGTGGTGTTCCTGGAAAACATAAGGCCGGTGGTCAGTCACAGAGGCGTTTTGACCGATTGATTGAACTTGCAGCCCACGAATTCCTTAAAAGAATTGGTGATCATATGAACGATGCCTTTTTAGAGCTTGAAGGCCTTAAAGGAGTTATTATTGGAGGCCCCGGGCATACTAAAGAGGATTTCGTTAATGGGGATTACCTGCACCACGAGATCAAACAAAAAATCATCACCACCGTGGACACTTCCTACACTGGCGAATTTGGTATCCGGGAAGTTATAGACAAATCCATGGACATCCTCACTGAAATTGACATCATGCGTGAGAAAAAGCTGGTTCAACGCTTCCTGACGGAACTGGTGGATGAAAATGGCTTAGCATCCTACGGTGAAGCAGAAGTCAGACAAAACCTGATTAACGGTGCAGTGGAAATTTTATTACTCTCAGAGGATGTTAAATCCAAACGATACACCTATGAATGTTATTCATGTGGAAAACAGGACGCGGAAACCATTAAAAATGAGGGTGAAGCTAAAGAGAAACCCTGTAAGAATTGTGGTGAAACTATGAAGGTTGCATCTTCTGAAGATATTATCAGTGACTTTGTTAAGCTGGCTGAAGAAGTGGGATCCGATGTTGAGGTTATATCCACTGAAACCGAAGAAGGAATGCAATTACTCCGTGCCTTTGGAGGTATTGGAGCCATATTAAGGTACAGAGTATAAGTTTAATTCATCGAGTACAGGTACCTTAATACTATTTTTTTATTTCATTAACAATCAAAATAGTTTATACAATCCAAATAGCAGTTTAAATATCAAAATACGTTGTAAAAGTAACTCATTTTGCAAAAGTAGCTAATTAATTAAATTTTTAATTATTGAATTTGTTATTATTCAACTAAAATAATTATTGAAATTGTTATTATTTAACTAAAAAAGTAGGATAACTAAAAAAATAGGGAAAAAATAATTAAAGTAAAAAAATAATTTCAGATAGAATTAGAGTATTCCAGCCCTTAATTAGGGTTATCCCAGCCTGCTTACACGTATAAGTGATTCTACTGGAACTTTTTCCACTTCTAAGAGCCCTTTTTTGTCTATGAGTACCACTGCTGCCAGTGGTTCTGCTCCAAGGCTCCTGAAGACTTTTATTGCCTCGCCAACGGTTCCCCCACTGGTGATAACATCATCCACTATTACCACTCTTTTTCCCTCAACTGAGGCGAAATTACTGCTTACCGCTCCCCGGGCATCCTCTTCCTTGCGGTGTTTAATGGGGTGGAACACTGCCATATCTGCATCCAGAAACTCGGCCATCATGGTGGCGAATGGTATTCCACTTACCGTGATTCCCACCACTACCTCCACATCACCGTGTTGTTGTGCCATATCTGCCATGGCTGCGGAAACATAGGACATTCTCCTTGAACTGCCACCCAGACTTTTCCAGTTAATGGCAAAATCAATTGGTGCTTTTTCCTGAGCTTTTTCTTTAGTTTTATCAGTTCCCTGGAGTATAAGCCATCGAGCAGTGTCTTTTGAGACATTGAGTTCGTCAGCTATTTCCCCAGTTGTGAAACCCCTGCTTCTAAGTTCATAGGCCTTTTCAATGAGTTTTTGATTCATTATACCCCTCCTGAATTGTCAAATTAGTCTGAGTACAGTTTCTATATTGGGATGCAACTTATATAATAATCAACGGGATTATCCAATGAGATTAATCAAATGAGATTGTCATCGGATGATATTAATATTATTACCAATAATGGATTGTCAATCTGATGATTATAATGGGACTTCCATAAAAGATCAATAAATGGATTAATCCATATCAATCTCAACTGGAACTTTCTCTTTGGCAGATTTCATTGCTGCCAAGACGGTTTTAAGGGCATGTATACCATCTTCACCGGTTATCTTTGGTTTTTCATCCAGCATAATTGCGTTTAAGAATGAGTCCAGTTCTACCATAAGAGGTTCATTGTGAGGTACCCTGACATTCCGGGCGTTTTTCCCGAATATCTCCACAGTTTGATCTATATAATCCAGAGATATTATACCATCAGTTCCAGTGACTTCCAACTGTCGTTTTTTGTAGGGTGTGAGCCAGTTCACTTCCAGCATCCCGATGGCATTGTTGTAGAACTCCATCATGATCTCGGCATGGTCCTCGTATTCACATTTTTCCAGCCTACTACCAACGTGTGCGTATACCTTGGAAACAGGACTGTCCATCAGGTAAGCCATGACATCCACCTCGTGGATGGCCAGATCTATAGTTACTCCCACATCCTTTATTCGTGGCGGGAATGGACCCACCCTTTTGGCTGAAACTGAAACCACTTCACCGATGAGTTTTTCTCTTAAAAGTTTTTTAGCTTCTAAAACTGCCGGGTTAAACCGTTCCACGTGACCGGTGGCCAGTTTCACTCCTTCCTTTCTGGCGGCTCGGACCATGTCCTTGGCCTCTTTCAGGGTGAATGCTATGGGTTTTTCCACCAGAACGTGTTTTCCCTGTTCTATGGCACTCATCACCACTTCGTAGTGGTAAGTGGTGGGAACACAGATACTCACTGCATCTATTTCCGGCATTTTAAGTACATTATCATAATCAACAAACCCTACGGTGTTGTATTTCTTGGAAACTTCCGCAAGGGTGCCTTTCATGAGATCAGAGACTGCCATGAGGTTGGCATTTTTTAATCGGGTGTATACCCTTACGTGGTTATGGCCCATGGCCCCTACACCAACAACTCCCACGTTTAATTTTTTCACTGGCAATCCTCCCCAATGCGTCTGGCGATTTCAAGACCGATACTTTCGGCCTGATTTATTGAACCGGTCATGTTATGTTTAGAGATGAGTTCACCCTCTCTGTTAAGTAAAATGGCTTGAAGCTTCAATTTATCTTTTTGTGCACGAGCACAAACTCCTAGAGGCCACTGGCAACCAACACCCAGTTCTTCTAAAACTTTTCTCTCAGCCATGATTTCATTATAAGAATCTTTGTGATTTAATTCTTTTAAAATATTTTTGTTACTACTATCCTTTCTGGAAACAACTGCCAGTGCCCCCTGGCCTGCAGCCGGAGTCATGTAATCCAAAGAAAATCGTTCCCGGAGGTGTTCGGTAAGTCCTAATCTATTGAGACCAGCTTCAGCCAGTAAAGTGGCTTGATATTCTCCACTGGTGACTTTTTTTATCCTGGTTTCGATGTTGCCCCTGATGGGCTGAATATCCACGTTTTTCTGATGGTATTTGCAAAAGGCTTCTCTTCTGATACTACTGGTCCCTAGTGTTGCTCCTTCTGGGAGATCCTCCCAAGGGTAAGTGGATACCAGTACATCATGTGGTGATTCCCGTGGAGGGACAGCTACAATTTCCAGTTCCCCATCCAGTTCACTGGGAAGGTCCTTTAAACTGTGCACTGCAAAATCCACCTCTTCTTCCAGGACCGCCCGATCCAGTTCTTTGGTGAATATTCCCTTGACATCCATGTTATAAAGTTGAGAGTCTTTTATTTTATCCCCGGTGGTTTTTATTACGCTAATGTTTATTTCCTCATCTGTTATTTTTGATAAAGAGGTGATTATATTTTTGGTTTGAGCCATGGCCAGACTGCTTCCTCTTGTACCTACCTGCAATGCATCATCTCCGAGTGTGGCGAATTACTGAATTTAAATCATAAAAGTTTGTCATTTAGTAAGCATGCTGCTAGCTAGCAGACTAATATAAGAGTCCTTAGTTGATTGATTTTCTATGATCTTTAATAAATGTTGTCATGCTAGAAATTAATCATCTATTCTGTTTATCATGGAAAGATTTAAAGTTATCTCCTCTGGTGTTATCTCCTGCTCAATTCTGAAAAATTGGAACGATATATGAGCAATATATTTTTCGCCCCAACCTTTTTTGATTCATTGAGCGCCAGTTCTATATTATTACAATAATTATAGGTTTTCCCCATCAGTTTCCATAAGCTACGACCCAGATCTCCGGTTAATATCATGAAAACTTCATCACCCATGTCAGCTAAAAAGTTTGAAAGAGATTTTTCATCAATCTCTTCGCAGGTCACACCGTAACTCCCACCCAGTATAAGAGCTGGTTTTTCATAACCCTTTATCATGTCTACTGCTTTTTTTACTGCAGTAACATTTATTCCAGGGTTGATTTCTTCAATAATCACCATATCCCCGGTTTTACGGAGGGAAGTTCTACCAGTTAAGCCTGTAAAGTTTTTCAGACCCTTAATCACCAATTCAATGGGAGTTCCCATGGATAGGGATGAGGTTATTGCAGAAAGGGTGTTTTCAAGGTGATATTGGGCTGGGGCAAATGTGGAAACTTCAAATGAGGTGTTTATGGATGTTCCATTTATGGTTTTAAGATCGGTTACTTCCACTTGGAATACAGTTTTATGAAGCCCATAACTAATATTCTGCGCTTTAACATTTGCGTTTTCATCCATCCCCTCAATGGAGAATGTATTCGGTTTCTGGTTTAATGAAGAGTGAGGGGAATAAATTTTCTGGTAAGAATCATTATCACAGACAGATACCTTACTTTTAAACATCTGCAGCTTGGCTTTACTGGCACTGCTACTTCCACGGGCTATGCTATAATCCTCTGCAATATTGGTGATAACCCCCACATCAGCCAGTCCTGTGCCACCCAGGGAACTTTCAAATATGCAGATACCCACATTATGAACCTTATCTTTATAAAATTCCTGTGAAAGTTGCCAGGCAGTTATGATACTAGCTGGGGTGATGCTGATGTCTTTTTGGAGGGTGATTTCCTGCCCATTCTCCACAACTTCAACACCCAGACTGCTTAATATCAGAGGGTTTTCATCATAATATATCTCCTTGAGCATGGCAGCGGTGCTGGTTTTACCCTTCACCCCGGTGATTTCAATTACTGGTACGGTTATCTGGTTTTTTAGGAGAAATCCCACTGCCTGATGGTGGGTCATGTGGGGAGGTTGGGGTAAATTACAGTGACCCGGAGCTACAATAATTAAGTTAGATTTATCATTTTTCAATGAGGTCTTGGACATATCATTTTCCAGGGCGATATTTTCATGTAAATAACTCTCATAGAATGATTCACCAACCAGTTCTATTCCCTGAGCTTCCAGTAGTGATTTATCTTCTTCGGATAACGTTTGGTAGATGTCCCATGCAAAAACCTTACAATCTGTTCTTTTAGAAAATTCAGAGGCCAGTATGGTTCCTCCATGGGTCATGTCCACAATTAAAATTCTCATTTAATAGATTCCGCCCTGGGTTAACTTTTCTCGAACTTTTCGGTAGAAATCCTTGGTAAGACGCACGAAATATGCGCAGTTGTCTGATTTACGGAAGACAATTTCATCCATGTAGTTTATTTCTTCCTCAAACTGACCATCAATGACTGCTATGGCCTTTTTACCTTCTCTGAGGAGTTTAACTTTTATGGTGCTTCCATCGGAAACAACTGTTGGTCTGGCCCCCAGTTTAAATGGACATATTGGGACTATTACAAAGGCTTCGACTCGGGGATCGATGATTGGACCTCCTGCAGACATTGAATAAGCAGTGGAGCCACTTGGTGTGGCAATGATAAGCCCATCTGCACGCAGTTCCTCCATTATCTCATCATCAACACTGATCTGGATGTGGAGCATTTTAGCAGGTTTACGGGTCATGAGCACCACCTCATTTAAGGCAGGAGGCAGTTCATGCTTGTGCCACACTAAAAGCTGGTTACGTCTTTCCACAAAATAATTGCCGGCAAGAATTTCCTCAATGGCAGTAAAAGCATTTTCAGGATCTATTTCTGTCAAAAATCCAACAGTTCCCATGTTAATTCCAATTAGAGGAATCTTTTTGTGGCTGATAAAACTCTGGGTACGGAGGATAGTTCCATCTCCACCAATAGCAACCACCATATCCACATCCATATCCTTGAGTTCACACTGCCGGTCCTTATATTTCTCCAGTTCCATGGCCAGAGGAGTATCCAGAAGAATATCCACATTTTTTTCGGTTAAAAAGTCAGCAATTTTCTGAGCAAGTTCCACGGCGCCTTTTACATCACTACGAGCCACCAACCCCATAATCATTAAATCCCCTCCAGTAAATCCCTTATTTTTCCATGAATGACTGCATTACAAGTAGCTATGATTGAAGTTTTCTCCAGAACGCTTAGCTTTCCATTAAGTGGTTCCCCATTAGAGTCCGTTACCTTTCCCCCACTTTCTTCCAGGATGAGCTTGGATGCGGCAATATCCACCATCCGCAGATTATTTCTTACATCAACAAATGCATCATAGGTACCATCAGCAACATATGCCAGTTCTATTGCCACTGCCCCTAAAATTCGCATTCTTCTGACGCTTTTACAGAGAATTTCTATTTTTCCCATATCCATTCTGTAAACGTAAGCACCCAAAGATATCTGTGATAAATCCTGCTTAATGGAAGGAAGTAGATCATTTCCATTGAGAAAAGCTCCTTTACCCTTAACTGCGCTGTATATATCATCTGTAGCGTAGTTTTTCACCACGCCCATCTGAATGTCCTGAATAGTTAAAGGACCTTTTTTGTCTGGTGGAATGGGTGCTACTGCCACGGAGATACCGTAGGCAGGTATTTTCTTCACTGCATTACTGGTACCGTCCAGGGGGTCCACCACCAGTATGGCCTCAGAAGGACCATCACCAATCATTACTTCACCAATTTCTTCGCTGATGAGGGTTAAAGGTCTGTCAACTCCTTTTAGAACTTCCATGACCTTATTTTCTGCCACCCGGTCAATGAGAGTGGTAGGAGTTCCATCAGCACCCATTTTAACTATTTCCCCGCCTTTTGGGGATCCAATAAGAGGGGATATTGCCCTTTGAGATTCTTCAATTAAATCCTGGCAGACTTCGCCCCAAAATTCTTGATCTTCTCCATTCATGGTATTCTCCTCCTACAGGCATTAATAGTTAAGATAGAATGATATCCACAATTAATTCTTATTTTAATTATATTATAGACCGCCAAAAATGTCTTAGCTAGATCGCCATCTAATGTCTAATTATTAATTTATCATTACCTGGATCACTCCAAGTACACCACGGCAGCCAGTGCCACTCCTTCCTCTTTAACTTTATGACTTTCATTTACTATGATGATTTCCCTTATGGTAAGACCCCTCACTTGCATCATGTACCTTACCATGGTTTCTGCTTCTTCTTTGATCTTTTCAGGGTCCTGGTTCACTCCAGAGTGTTCCACCACACATCCAAAATCATCAGAGGTAGCCACTGCCACTGCAGCGGTTATTAAATCCCCCGGCTTATTTGAATGTGCACAGGCTAGTACACAATTTACCATTTTACCTTCCTCAATGTGAGGAAGTTCTACTATCTCGGTGTCTTTAGGTAGTATACTGGATACGGTTATGAGGTTCACGTCACCAATGCCCGCACCTAAGAGGGCATTATCAAAGGCGTTTAGTCGGCTGGGTCCTTCTGATCTTCCTGATGTTATTGAAACTTTCATCATATCACTTTAAAATTCACTTAAAAATTTAAATAGGGAAAAAAATATAGGCATTTTTATATCAGAGAGAGGTATCTATAAATATATTTATACCTGCAAGCAGAGTTATTAGTAGCAGAGTTATATTAATCATATATAGATTCTATTTCTTAGGTTCTAAAAATTTATGGATCCCACACATTGGATCTGAAGTTTATACGTATGATACGGAGGTAAATAGCATGTCGACTAAGGTAGTGGAAGTTAAAACGCTTAAAGTAGGTAAATATGTGGTATTAGATGGTGAAGCATCCAAAGTAGTGAGTATTCAGACTTCATCCCCCGGTAAACACGGAGCAGCAAAGGCAAGGGTGGATGCTGTGGGAGTTTTCGACAACCAGAAAAGAGGTCTGGTAAAACCTGTGGATGCCAAGATAGAAGTCCCTATAATAGATAAACGAACCGCCCAGGTACTGGCTTTAATGGGCAGCGATATTCAGCTCATGGACCTGGAAACCTATGAAACATTTGAAGTCCCAATACCAGATGATCTGAGTGATAAACTGATTGAAGGGGCAGAAGTTGGCTACATTGTGGCCATGGGCAATAAGAAACTCATGAGAATTAAATAAATTCCGTGAGAGGTAAGATTAATTTTAATAATTTAATGAGGATTTGGATAAATGCATTTATACACTGAAAATCCTCTTAAATTTGCTTTTTCCCAGACGGAGTGTGAGTACTCCGATCTTGATGAAGATAATCCCTCTTTTGGTATTTTAGGGGTGCCCTTTGACAGCACCACCACTTACCAAGCCGGGGCAAGATACGGTCCCCTTTTTGTAAGGGAGGCCTCCTATAATTTTGAAAAATACAACTTACTTTTAGATAAAAGTCTTAACACACCGGTTCGGGATATTGGAAACCTGGAATCTGTTCCTGGAAACTTTAATAAAACCTGTTTATATCTGGAATCTGTTATAACCTCCCTTTTGAAGGAGGGAACTGTTCCCATAACCATTGGAGGGGAACACAGCATAAGTTATGGTGTTGTAAAATCCTTTAGCAAAACCGGGACCCTGGATATGCAGGACGTTACTATTCTCCATTTTGATGCCCATATGGACCTCCGGGACGATTATATGGGAGAAAAATTTTCCCATGCCACGGTTATGCGCCGTATACATGATCTTAAACCAGGACATGTAATTCAGATGGGAATCCGATCTGCTTCTAAAGCAGAAACACAATTTGCTCAGGATGAAGGAATTGATTATTACACTCCTCCCGAGATAAAGGAAGATATCCAGGGGATGGAGAAAATCATCCATCAGATAGAGGGCCCAATTTATGTAACTGTGGATATGGACGTGCTGGACCCATCATATGCTCCCAGTGTTGGTACTCCCACACCAGGAGGACTGGAACCGCGTGATCTGGAGAGACTTATCTTTTCTCTGGAAGGGAAAGAAGTTATTGGTTTGGATGTAGTTGAGGTTTCATCAAACTCCATTGGAGATATCACCTCAATCAATGCCGCCAAAACAATTTTAGACTTCCTGTTTTTGCAGTAAATCTTTTTAAACTATTTTAAACTTTTTTAATAAACCATTTAAAAAAATAATAAACTATTTAGAAGATACTTGGTTTTTTTTAAGGGAAAATTTGTATAAATATTTATAGATATCCAGCCAAATCTACAAATGTTTAGAATTTATCAGTTGAACATACACGTAAAATCGTATTCCAAGGATATTCCATTATTATTAAAAATCATGAAAAATCCCTTGGCTTGGATTGAAATAGGAGGATTATTATGTATAACCGAGAAGTCAAGCTTACTGGACATATTATTGATTCACTTACTCTTCCCACGGCCCTGGACCTTATTATGGATATGGGAGGAGACTTCCAGATACTGGAGTTTAATGTGGGTAAACGTAAAAAGGATACCAGTCTTGCCAGGATTAAAGTTTCAGCAGACAGTGAATCCCTTTTAGGTGAAATTTTAGATGAACTGGCAGAAATAGGGGCCATGGTAGTGGAGATCAGGGAAGTTAATTTAGAAGCTGCCAGCAAGGATAAAACACTACCAGCTGACTTTTATTCCACCACCAACCATCCCACTTTTATCCGCTTCCAGAATGAGTGGATACCTGTGGAAAACATTGAAATGGATTGTATGATTGTGGTTGACCCCCAGAGTCCTAAAGCCATCATAAAACCCATCGGCCGGATAGAAAAAGGTGACCTGGTTGTTGTTGGCCGTGAGGGAATCAAGGTTATGGCACCACAACGTCCCAGGGGTAAAAAGGGAGTATTTGAGTTCATGGGAAGTGATGCATCCTCGGAAAAACCACTCCAGACCATTATCAAGAGCATTGCCAAGGAAGTACGGGAAGTTAAAAACCGAGGGGGTAAAATCGCCGTGGTTGGTGGACCAGCCATCATCCACACCGGCTCAGGTCCAGTACTGGCCAGGATGGTCAAAGAGGGATTGGTGGATGTTATCTTTGCTGGTAACGCACTGGCCACCCATGACATTGAAAGCGCACTCTACGGAACATCCCTGGGAATGTGTGTGAAGACTGGTGAAGCTGTGGCACGTGGACACCGCCACCACATCTACGCCATCAACCAGATAAACCAGGCTGGCTCTATAAAGGATGCAGTGGAACAGGGTGTTCTTAAGAAGGGAGTTATGTATGAATGTGTGAAGAATGATGTTCCATTCGTACTGGCTGGCTCCATACGGGATGACGGACCCCTCCCTGATGTTATAACTGATGTGATTGAAGCCCAGGACGAGATGAGGAAGTACGTCCCAGGTGTGGATATGGTAATTATGATCGCCACCATGCTCCATTCCATAGCCGTTGGAAACATGCTACCATCCCAGGTTAAGAGTATTTGCGTGGATATTAACCCTGCAACAGTCACTAAACTTGGTGATCGGGGTAGTGCACAGGTACTGGGTATTGTTACAGATGTAGGTGCGTTTTTACCAATGCTTTATCATGAAATTAATCATTCCGATAAAGAAGACTGAAATACACTTCCCCTATTCCTTTATTGGGAAAACTAAACATGTCTTGGAAATAAAACTGACATATATCTTGGAAATTAATTTATCCAAATAATTAATCTTTGACATGGATACTTTATTAGACCGTGAGTGGATGTAATGTTAAAAGGAAACCTATTAAACCTCTTCACAGAAAAAATCTATCCCGCAGAGGTGGAAATCCAGGATGGGAAGATTAAATGTGTCCGGGAAATCAAGGGGGAATTTAAAAACTACATCCTCCCGGGGTTTATCGATTCACACATCCACGTTGAAAGCTCCATGCTAACTCCTTCTCGTTTTGCCGAGGCAGTAGTACCCCATGGAACCACCTCAGTGGTGGCTGATCCCCATGAAATTGCCAATGTCCTGGGAATAACTGGTATCAACTACATGATGCAAGATGCCAGCACAGTTCCCCTCCGCTTTTTTTTCACTGCCCCCTCATGCGTACCTGCCACCCCCTTTGAAACTTCAGGAGCAGTGCTAGGACCTGAAGAAATAGAGGAACTCCTCCAGATGGATGATGTGGTGGCACTGGGGGAGATGATGAACTTCCCAGGAGTTATAGGGGAAAACCCCATTGTTTTGGAGAAGATTAAACTCGCTCACAAACATTCTAAGCCAGTTGATGGCCATGCACCCCTACTTTCCGGTACTGATCTTTGTAAGTACATAGCTGCAGGCATATCCACTGATCATGAGTGCAGCAGACTGGAGGAGGCGCGTGAGAAGAAGAAACTGGGTATGAAGATAATGATCCGGGAAGGATCATCAGCCCGGAACCTGGAGGAACTTTGGAGTGTGGGTGGTGATTTCCTGGTATCTGATGACCGGCACCCAGAAGACCTTCTGGAGGGACACCTAGACCAGACACTCCAAAAAGCAGTTCAACTTGGCATGGATCCTGTGGAAGCCATTCGGATGGTTACCGTGAATCCAGCATCCCATTACCATCTTGATACTGGCCTTATAAGTCCTGGTAAAAAAGCAGATCTGGTGCTGGTGGAGGATCTGGAAAAATTCAAGGTTCAAAAGGTTCTGATAGATGGGAAGCTGGTTGCTCAAGAAGGCAAGGTGCTTTTCAAAGTTCAACCTACTCCAATTGAAAATACGTTCCAGTTAAGCGATACCAAACCATCTGATTTTGAAATATACTCCAACATCTCCAACGCAACCAACGCAACCAACGCAACCAACGCAACCAACGCAACCAACGCAACCAACGCAACCAACGCAACCAACGCAACCAACGCAACCAACGCAACCAACGCAACCAACGCAAATAAAGCCAAAGTAAGAGTTATTAAAGTTATTGAAGGGCAGCTTCTTACTGAGGAATCTGAAACTGCATTAAAGATTGAAAATAATATTTTAAAACCCGATCTTCAACAGGATATTCTGAAAATTGCAGTGGTGGAAAGATACGGGGCTAATAATATTTCCAATGCATTTATAAATGGTTTTGGACTTAAAGAAGGTGCGATTGCATCCAGTGTTGCCCATGATTCCCATAACATCATAGTGGTTGGTACTAACAGCCAGGACATGGCAGTAGCGGTCAACACTCTTAAAAAAAACAGAGGAGGATTGGTTGCAGTTCGTGATGATGAAGTTCATTCACTTAAACTCCCAATAGCAGGTCTCATGAGTACTATGAATGCCCAGGATGTATATAACCAGTTGACTCATTTACATGATGTGGTTGAGGATATGGGTTCTAAGCTGACCTCACCATTCATGACCATGTCTTTCATGGCTCTTCTGGTGATTCCCAGACTTAAAATAAGTGATAAGGGCTTATTTGATGTGGAAAGTTTCCAGTTTGTAGATGTTTTAAAATGAGTTTCAAATGCATTTCATGTTAAATTTACTTAAACGTTTAAAAAAAATTGTTTTATATCTGTTAGACTTGAGTATGGGTGAAATAAATTCTGAAAATGGAGGTTTTTGAGTGAGGATTATACCTCTGGCCTTTGAAAGTTTGGGTGTCCGTTCCATGGCCACCTTCGTAGAGACAGATCAGAAGATACTGATTGACCCTGGCACATCCATCGCCCCAAAAAGGTTCGGATTCCCACCTTGGAAGGATGAATTCGATGCCTTGCATGAAACGCGGGCCAGAGTACAGGAATACGCTAAAAAAGCAAACATCCTGACCATCAGCCATTACCACCACGATCATTTCACTCCTTTTAGTCTGGGAAGATATCTGGACTCATCACCCCGTTATGCTGAGGAAATGTACCGGGGTAAAAAGCTGTTTATTAAACATCCCACTGAAAATATAAATAAAAACCAGCAGAAAAGGGCCCGGGATCTTTTAAAGAATTTAAAACACTTAGGGACTCGGGACATCCATTATGCAGATGGAAATTCATTTGAAGTAGGGGATACTCTTTTCAAATTTTCAAAAGCACTCCCCCATGGTGCAGAGGGCAGCCGCGTGGGCTTTGTTATAACCACCACCATAGAATGGGAGAATAAGAAGTTAATGCATGCATCAGATGTGCAGGGACCTATGGGGGATGCTGCCAGAGAACTCATACTTAATGAAAACCCGGATACTCTGATTTTAAGTGGTCCACCCATCTATCTGGAGGGTTTCATCCTTGAAAAGAAAGATGTGGTACGTGCACAGAAAAACTTAATTGAAATTGCCCGGAAAATTCCCAGAGTGGTAGTTGATCATCATCTTTTAAGGGATCTTCGCTGTTTTGACTTTATAAAAGAAGTTAAGGATGAATCAAAAGGCGAAGTACTGGTAGCATCGGAACTTCTGGGTAAAGAACCTTATCTTTTGGAAGCAAGACGAAAGGAGTTTTATTTTTAGAAAAAAGTTTTATTTTTAGGTTTTAATTTATGAATAAAATTAATTAAATGAATCAAATTATTCAAATTTACTTTTCAAGGAATTCTAAAATCTTCTTCATGGCTTTTTTATGATCCTCTGAACCCACCTTATTTACTACCCTGGAGGTTTCACTCAACTTCTCAAGATATGATTTCCTCTCATCTTCAGAAACAATATCTATCCTGCTAAGGTACACCAGGGCCTCAATTATTCCATAAATAGCCCTATTTAATGGATTAACGTGTTCCTGGTTTTTAATCACATCCTGAACCCTGGCCCTTACCACATCTAAGGTGGAAGTTCCCAGGTGATCATCACGTTGCACCAGTTTTTCACTGATCACCTCTACAGAGAAAAAAGCTTCTGCCCCTTTGATACTGAAATCAGGACCCTGAGTCTGGAATTTTGCAGGGTCCATGTTTCCTATGGTTGATTCAACAAAAATCATTGGATCCCTGAGTATGTTCACACAGAAATGTTTCTCACTCCTCACATTGTCGAATGTTCTGGATCCCTGGTGGAGGTAAACAACAACCTCATGGGCTTCTTTACAGATAACACCGATAGGTGCAGCATTAGGGGTTCCATCCGGGTTTCGGGTGGTAACTATAGTCTCATACAGAAGACCACGTTCCATACCCACAGAATAAAGATCCAACATTGTTCAAACGCCCCTGAAAGTGTAAATCACACTCAATTCATTATTAAATTCATTGGTTTCATCAAATTTTTCTTACAACCAGGATTTGTTACACCCTAATTGGTTTAATCTCCCTAAATGGTTAATCTTCCTCAATTAGTTTAATCTCCATCAATATGGTTTAATCCTTTTTATAAACATCTCCAGTTAAAATACCATTAATAATACAGTCAAAATCAATTTTATCATCCCAACCTGCATTTTCGAACATGTTCATGTAACACAGGCCAATGACCTTTCCACCGGGTTCCAGTATGTCTTCAATCATCTTCTGCACATCAGATACATTTACTTCGTATTGGGGCATAGACAGACCCCCCAAAAGAGCCACAACACTGCTACGTGGATCTACTTTATCTGTAAATTGCATACCAAGTGGTGTGCGTTCAATTTTGCGAGCTGAATCCAAATCTGTTTTGGCAACAAAAACTGATTCTTTATCTCGGATTACATATGCAAATAGTTCTGCAAATGGACTGCAAACACCGGGAATTCCTGCAAAAGTAACCTTTTGTGCACCCTCTACTTCCCTCTTGAAAGCCATCAGGTTGCCGTTTAATCCTCTGAACTTTTCTGTTTCTCTCATTATATCACCGATATTCTATCTTAAAAAAAATATTCAAATGCTTAAAAAATTAATAAAAAGTTTAAACTAGGGGAATTCTAAATTTTAAGAACATTAAAAGTTGAATGCTCATTATACTCTCAGGATCCCTTCAAAAATATATATATAATATAGGCTATCACCAGTATAATTATAACTGGAAGCAACCATATGAATACATAGAAGAAAACCACTGCCAGCACCAGAGCCACCAGTATGAGTAGAATGTCTCGAAGTTCCATATTTATTCTTATTACCATTTTAACATAAAAATATTTGCATATAAGAATTACAAGCCCTGAAATGGCCGAATTAATAAAATATTTAGTGGATCTACTCCATATTGTAAAGTGGAGAACATAGATTAAGAAAATAGACCTAATGATAATAAAGATACTAAGATAAAATAAAGGAATAACTTAAGGAAATAAGATAAGAGGATAATTAAAATGATATTAGTGATTAACAATCATGGACAGTACAATCACCGGATTCACCGGACTCTGCACTACCTGAAAATACCATCAGAGCTGGTGCCCAACACCACCAGTCTGGAGGATATTGAAGCTAAAAACCCATCGGGCCTTATTCTGGGAGGGGGACCATCGGTGGAAAGATCCGGTAACAGTATAGAATACGTTAAAAAACTGGATTATCCTATCTTAGGCATCTGTCTTGGTCATCAAATCATAGCACAGGCCTATGGCGGGCAAATCAGTTCTGCGGTTTCGGAAAGTTACGCTCAAATCCAGATTAACATCCTGGATGAAAATGACATTTTCAAAGGTTTAGGTCCACAGTTAGAGGTATGGGCTTCCCACAAGGATGAAGTAACCCAACTTCCCCCTGAATTTAAAGTTCTCGCATCATCCGCAATATGTGACGTTGAAGCAATGAAACACCCGGAAAAACCTGTATACGGAATACAGTTCCACCCAGAGGTTTATCACACCCCAGAAGGACCTAAAGTTTTTGAGAATTTTTATGAAGTTTGCAAAAAATATCATAAAACTGAATAAAATTACATTGCAAAGAATTATTACATTGTAAATGGTTAAGATTCCCTTGGAAAAGATTAAAATTCCGTTGGAAAATAAATAACCATTGAAAAATAGATTAGAATATAAACTGATTAAAGAATTTTTAGGGGTTATTTAATCAAAAAAAAATCATTACAGGTCGATAAACATGTTAGATCCATCTTCTTTTATTCAAGAATCAATAGATACTATAAAAAATACCATTGGGAATAAAAAAGCCATAATCGCACTTTCTGGTGGTGTTGATAGTTCTGTGGCATCAGTTCTGGTTTCAAATGCCATTGGCGAAAATTTAACCGCCGTATTTGTGGATCATGGTCTTTTAAGAGAAGGGGAAGGCGATTACGTTCAAAATACCTTCCAAAGCAGGCTCAACTTGAAGTATATCAATGCCAGTGAAGAATTTCTGGGTAAACTGGAAGGAGTGGAAGATCCTGAAGAAAAACGAAAGATCATTGGTGAAGTGTTCATAAGGGTCTTTGAAAGGGAAGCAGAGAAAGTGGGTGCCGAGTTTCTGGTGCAGGGCACCATTGCCCCTGACTGGATCGAAAGCCAGGGTGATATCAAATCCCACCACAACGTTGCTCTTCCACATGGAATGGTTTTAGAGCTTGTGGAACCTATCAGGGAACTTTATAAGGATGAAGTGAGAATTATTGGAGCCGAAATGGGCTTACCGGATGAGATGGTGAAACGGCAACCTTACCCTGGCCCGGGTCTGGCTGTGCGTATTGCTGGAAAAATAACTCCTAAAAGAATAGAAATATGCCGCAAAGCCAACGCAATTGTAGAGGAAGAAGTACAGAAAGTGGGCCTGGATAAAACGCTATGGCAATATTTCGCAGTTTTAACTGATACTAAGGTGACTGGAGTTAAAGGGGACATTAGAGACTACGGATACCTGGTTGTACTGAGAATGGTAGAATCATTGGATGCTATGACTGCAGATGTTCCGGAACTTCCCTGGGAAATGGTTAAGACAATGTCCCGTAGGATAACTGCGGAGATTCCAGAAGTCACCCATGTATCCCTTTCAGTGAGTGATAAACCTCCAAGCACTATTGAACTTGCTTAAATCCCTTAAAAACAGGATATCCCCAATATTTTCATTTTTTAAACTTTTTTTTATTTCCTAATTTTCTTCCAAATCCCATAAAACCCAAATCCCATAAAAATTTCCATTCACATTAAAGGGAACCCTCGACTCCATATCCAATGTTATAATCGATTTGCAGGACTTCATTAGAAATTCCCAAATCCAAAAAAAAATATCATTAAACTTACACTACTTGAAAATTTCAAGGAATACAAGTGTTTCCTTAGACATATTGTGAATTTTTTTGGAAATTTTTAAATGAATGTTTTGGATAAGTTTATAAGTTAAAAAATCTAAACTCATGATCGGAAGAAGGATTCCGTATTCCTATATCTAGTGAATGTTGGCAAGTGATACTATGGAAACTAAAAAAATTTTAGTATTGGGAGATTCTGATTCGGGTAAAAGGACTACCCTGAAACATGTATGTAATAATCTGATAGAAACTGGGGCTGCAAGCTATGGGAAAACCACAATAAACAGTAAAAAGCTTCAAATATTCAGCCCTTCCAGTGCAGAGAGATTCAAGTTCATGAAAGAAATATTATCCAAAAATATGGACGGGGCAATCATAGTAATTGATAACACCCAGGGAATTACTCCAAACTGTGAGGAAATGATTGATTTCGTGGAAGAAAGAGGTGTTCCTTATATCATATTTGCTAATAAACAAGATTTAAGCGATATTCCAATTTATACCCAGTATCCGGATGCTATTATAATACCAACCCAGGCAATTTCAGGTAAAGGGATTTCAGAAGGTATGAACATATTATTAGAATTAATGGAACCAGAACACATCAGCAAGATCACAGCGGTTAGCTGTTGATGTTTTTACCATTTTTAAATTTATTTCAATTTTATAATTAAATATTTGAGATGTTTAACCAGATTTTGACTCAAACACCAATTAAAATAAGATTTGATAACCAATTAGAAATCTATTACCTCACAAAATAGAATATTCCTTTAAATAAGTGTTAAAAAATTATGTTGTTAATTAATTTCATTAGGTGACCGCATTGGAAAATGAAACCCAGAGTAATGATAAAAAAATCGTTATATTATGCAATTATAATTCTACTAAGGACAATTCCGAAACTATAATAGATTATTTTAATGATAATATTCCCCAGAATAAGAAGATTGAATTATCGGTTATCAATTATCGGAGGATACTCATTGATGGTGGGAAAAATTATTTATTCAATCCACCGGGTTATCCTGAATTCATGTCCATAAAACAGGTATTATCTGAAGAAGTAGATGGAGTAATTGTTTTTATAGAGACCAGTATTGGTATTTTTGAAACAGACTTGGAGATAATTAATTTAATTGCCAGTGAAAACATACCCCATGTTCTATTTGCAAATAGAGATGATTTTAGCGAATTTGAAATGGATACCCATGTTGAAGGAGTCCTTAGTATTCCCACCATTGCACAGGATGGAATTGGGATAAACGACGGCCTGAAAATGTTATTGAAACTAATAGACAAATATGAAAGAGAAAAATCATCCTTCAGAAACAGTGAAATAAAAAACCAGGAAGCAGAAGCCATTCAAGAAACCATAGAATCGGACAAAACAAAAGAGATCTACGAAAACCCAGAAACCTACGAAACTGAAGAAATCTACGAAGCTCAAGAAACTTACGAAACAGAAGAATTAGGTGAATCGGAAGAAACCTGTGAAACATACGAAGAATCTGCTGATCCTGAACCTTCACCATCATTTGAATCAGAATTTTACAAATTAAGATTTTTTTTCCATCCTATTGAACTGGACAATGTGAAAAATTCCCTTGCAAAATTCGGATTTTCCAATATAACTACCATAGATATTAAATATCAGAATTATGGTACTGAAAAAATGGAAACATACCGCTGCAGTAGTTATGAACTGGAATTACCTCCAAAAATAGAGATGATGATGGTCATCAAAAGGGAAGAAATTGAATATGTTATTCAGGCGCTTGAAGCTGTGAAAACAGAAGACGTGAGTGAAAAATTATTTATTTCCCCGGTGGAAGAAGTTATACGAATTAGTACAAGTGAAAGTGGGGAAACTGCTGTCGATTAATCAAATATTAATCGATACCCTGCTATTTTTATAAAAAATAATTCTAACAGAGATTTACTTTCATTCACTGATTTTATAAATCATTTTTATTTACCAATAACTGCTTTCTTATTTTTAAAGAGCGATAATTATAATATCCATAGAATATAAATTAACTATAGATTTTGATTTACTCATCCATTAGACTGATCATCATGAATGATGAAAAAAAATCTAAAGACCAGTTAATTAATGAAATAAAGAAATACAGGAATTTATATTCTGAATTAGAAGGACATATGGCTGATTTTAATTTGATGAAACCTGAAAACAAACCGTTTCAGGATGCTTTGAAATTTTTATCCCCCCTGGTAATGGATCTGTTGAGTTTACCTACAGAATCAGATATATACGATTTTGTACTGGAAAAGCTCCAGGAAGTAGTTACAGATGCTTACATTATTATTTCTACCTATGATGAAGATTCTGATAGTTTTAAAGTTCGAGACCTGGTGGGGATTACCCCCAGAATGGTTGATCTTGCTGAAAAATTAACCGGAGTGAAAGTAGGTGATTTTACCTTCCCCCTGGATACATTAAATCAGGAATCAAAAAATTTCCTGTCAAGTGGTAAGTTACAGAGGGTAGAAAATGGTCTGTCCTATATCACTGCCAGCAAACTACCTCCAAAAACATACCGTATGATTGAAAAAGCATTTGGTGTTGATGAAACCTTTGTGATGGGTTTTTCTTTTAAGGGTGAGATGTTTGGCAGTGTGAATATAATAACCAAAAAAAAGGGTAAACCTCTGAACATTAACACCGTTGAAACCATTCTCAACATCGCATCAGTTGTTTTGCAGAATAAAATGGCAGAAAAGGAACTGAAAAAACGAGAACAACTTTTAAGTTTGGTTACCGATAACATGCTGAATGTTGTGGGCCAGGTTGATGCAGAAGGAACTTTCCAGTACATCAGCCCTTCCATAAAAACTATTCTTGGTTACGAACCTGAGGAAATCCTGGAAGAAAACGTTCTAAAATTCATCAATTTAGTTCATCCTGATGATCAACTAAAGGTCAGTTCTGCGTTCATGGAATCCAATATTTCCTACTTACCAGGAGGAGTCCAACATCGGTTCAAACATGCTCAAGGACATTATATCTGGGTTGAATCCTTAGGAAATCCCCTATTTAATGATGAAAATGAGTATGAAGGTGTGGTATTCAGCATGACTGATATCAATTCCCTGAAAGTCGCTGAAGAAAATTTCAGAACCTCCCTGGAGGAGAAAGAACTCCTGCTGCGTGAATTACACCATCGAGTTAAAAACAACATGCAGATCATCTCCAGTCTTCTGAGTCTCCAGACCCAACATATTAAAGATGAAAGGGATCTTAAAATTTTCGAAAGCAGCCAGAACCGTGTGAAAACCATGTCCCTAATCCATGAAGAACTTTACAGTTCACAGGATTTTTCACATATCAACCTCTCTGAGTACATTCAAAATCTCACCAAAGAACTCTTAACATCACATATTGAAGATCCAGGACGTGTCAAGCTTACAGTTAATATTGAAAAAGTGAAGATGGAGTTAGAAACTGCCATACCCCTGGGACTTCTGGTTAACGAGATCGTTGCCAATTCAGTTAACCACGCATTTCCCAATGGCATGAAAGGGGAGATAATTGTGGAACTGAAAAGAGATGGTGATGGATTCATTCTGAAAATGAGCGATGATGGTATTGGAATCCCCAAAAACATTGATTTTGAAAAAGCAGAAACCTTAGGATTTCAACTGATTAACAGTCTGGTTAACCAGTTAGATGGTCAGATCGAAATGCAACCCAATAAAGGAACCAATTTCACCGTTAAATTCAAGGAATTAGAATATAAAAAACGATTTTGATTTATCAATTATAACTATTCTAGTACTGGTTTTAAATCATTCAACATGGATTAATAGTAACATTTAGAATAGGGATATAATCTTTGACAAATTATGGAAGTAGGTATGATAAATGAATATTGATAAACAGGTTTCTCATCAGGAAAAATACTGGGATGAAGTTGCAGAGGAAAAAGACTTCCCCACACCATTTCCACTGGCAGAATTTAAAAAACACATCAACAAGGAAATGAATATCCTGGATGTGGGTTGTGGTTATGGTAGAACTTTAAGCAAACTCCATGAGAATGGTTTTAAGAATTTAACAGGGGTAGATTATTCAGAGCAAATGATAAAGAGAGGTTTGAGATCATATCCTCATTTTAACCTCATTAAGAATAATGGAGATGATCTTCCTTTTCCAGATAATTCATTTGATGCAGTACTCCTCATTGGAGTCTTAACCAGTAATATCCAAACCGAGAAACAGGAAGAATTGATTTTAGAAATTTCAAGAGTTTTAAAGGATAATGGGTTAATTTACATTAGTGATTTTCTGTTAAATAATGACCAGAGAAATCTCCAGCGTTACCACAAATTTAAAGACAAATATGGAGTTTATGGAGTTTTTGAACTTCCGGAAGGTGCAGTTTTAAGACATCACACCATCCAACATGTTCTAAATTTAACGGAAGATTATAAAAAGCTATATTTTGAAAATACCATTTTTAATACAATGAATGGTAATAAATCCAATGGTTTTTATTATATTGGTATGAAAAAATGAAAAAACTGTTAAAATAGTTTAAAAAATTCAATTTAATTTTTGATAATTTAATTAAATTTGTTTATTGAGGATATTTAGTGCATTTACAGCAGCAGTTCTTATTTCAGGTTGTTTATCATCTATGAAACTTTCAACCAGACTCAGGACCTCGGGGGTTGCAATTTGAATCTGTCCCAGACTTTTCAGGGCTTCCCAAATAATAGAAGGATTATGAGTGCTTTTTAATAGTGCAATCAGGGGATTAATAGCTTCTTTGCTGTTTTGGAACCCACTTAAAGCCCGTGTAATTTTCCACAGTGTTACCTGATTATTAGTACTTCCAGCAACGGAACTATTCTCTACTTGATTCATGTGGGTGATTAGGATAGTTAACGCCCTTTTATCACCAGTTCTTGATGCAATAGCCCCTAATGCATCAATTGCCTGATGGGCCTTAAATTTGTTACCAGTTTCTAAAACTTCAATCAGATAGGGAGTTGCTGGTTCTCCTATTTTTACCAGAGTCCTTGCTGCCATATCTCTTACCAGAGGAAAACTCTTTTTTTTAAAATATTTAAGAGGCAACTCTGTTTCCTGATTTTTACCGATTTCACCCAAAAGCTGGATTAAACAGGGTGTAGCAGGTTCTCCTATTTGAGATAATGCTTCAGAAATGGCGATCCGTGAGTAGAGCGATCTTTCATTTTTAAGTGCAGCGCAAAGCGGCTTTATTACGTTTTCATCCTTCCTCTTCCCCAGTATAACTGCAGAAATGGTTCTTTCCTGAGGATTTTCCGCCTTTAACATTTCAATTAAATCTTCTGTTGAAAAATCAATATAGGGCAAAGTATCATCATGAGAAATCTGTCCTCTTGTTTCCCGATTTTTCTTCCTTTTTTCATTAGAATTCATAAAAACCATATTCCAAACCTTAAAAATCGTATTCTTAAAAAAATAACCTTTCAAATAGATTGAATAGTATTTAACATCCTCTTCAAAATATTCCCATCATTTAATTCCCCATCATTAATATTCATCATTAATAAAATTCATTTAATTAATTGATTAATTTCGTTTAATTTAAGTCTTTAAAGTTATAGAAATATAAAACACTCTTATTATAATCAGTGGTATTGTGGAATAATCAGCGATATTATAGAATAATCAGCGATATTGTGGATGAATAATTTATAATCCCTGAGGAAAATATGAAAAAAGAAACCCCTAAAAAGGATGTTATTCCCATCTATTATGTGAATTTAAAGGAAATAAAACTGGTTGAAAGAGTTGTGAAGACTGATGAAGAGTGGGAAAAAATTTTAACTCCGAAACAGTTTGATGTTGCCCGTAAAAAAGGAACAGAACTGGCTTTTACAGGCAAATATCATGATTGCCATGAGGATGGTATTTACCAGTGCGTATGCTGTGGCACTGATCTATTTGACTCCCAGACCAAGTTTGATTCCGGAACTGGTTGGCC
The DNA here is from genome assembly GCF_963666025.1 of uncultured Methanobacterium sp. Lineage (NCBI taxonomy): Archaea > Methanobacteriati > Methanobacteriota > Methanobacteria > Methanobacteriales > Methanobacteriaceae > Methanobacterium > uncultured Methanobacterium sp. Next base: position 994,083 of record NZ_OY762552.1, read on the forward strand.
CAGTTTCTGGGCACCGGTGGCAGATGAAAACATCACCACAAAAACTGACCGGAGCCTGTTGATGGTGCGCACAGAGGTGCTTTGCGCCCGTTGTCATGCCCATTTAGGTCATGTGTTTGATGATGGCCCAGCACCAACTGGTCTGCGTTACTGCATGAATTCTGCTTCGCTGAACCTTGTCAAACGCAATGGGGAATAATATAATACATAGAAGATAAAATACCACATTCAGGCCAGTTTAAGCAAGACGAGTTAATTGGTTTAACTCATTTAAAAACCCTATTCATTACTTGAGACAATAAACTAATGGATTAAACCTATTCAACACCATTATCCAATTACTTCAGCAATAACTGATGAATTTAACCTATTCAACACCTATTCATTACTTCGGACCATAAACGGATTAATTTAGCCATATAAACCAGTGTTTCAATTAGTTCTCATCTGCTGGCTAAAGTCTTTTAAAAAAGAGGAGATAATCAAATACTATGATGGGTAAGAAAACTTACCTTAAAAAACTGACATCCAAGTTCCAGATTCCCTCAGTTGAGGTTGGTAAAGAGTTAGAGGGTAGTACACCCCCTTCAGTATTCATTGGTAGTTGGAACTATCCTAAAGTGTATGCGGGTCCCATGATCTCACCGGTATCAGGTGACACTGCTATTATGGACACCCCTGAAGCATGGATCCCTGGTGCTAAAAGCCAGGAGGATATTATTTCCTACCGCATGAGTCTGGTTAGGGGTAAAAAGATGATCGGAATCACTGATCTGGATAACCGGATGGTGGAGAAGCTTCAGGAGATTTCTCTGGCATCTGGGTCCATTGATAGTGAAGCTGAGTTCTGGAAAAAACCAAGAGGAGTGTCATTCAGTGAATACCAGGCCCCACATGGCCCCAGTGCCATTTTGGAGAAGTTCGAAATTGATAACGTCCGCTGGGACCGTGAACTGGAAAAGGTATACTATGACACTGATTTAAAGGCCAGGGAAGCTCTTTTAGATCTGCACCGAAAAGATGTTCCCTTTTCTCATATGCAGAAGGCTTTTTCTGTGGGTACCATGGGTGTGGATAAACGCAGACGCCTGGTTCCCACTCGCTGGTCCATCACCGCCTGTGACACAACCATCGCCGACCAGTTGCTTCGGGAAGTGAAACATTATGAACCACTGGATGTTCACCGGGTTTACGAGTTCCAGAGCCTGCAAAACTATTACGCTGTACTTTTACTGCCTACACCATGGCAATACGAATGGATGGAGGCCTTTTTAGAAGTTTTAGGGAGAGAAAAACTCATATTCTCAGATTATGAGAATTATAATGGTAAAAAAGAGTATTCCAGGGTTGGAGGTTGTTATTACACCTGTAAAATGGCAGTTTTAGAATCACTGGCCCAGGAAAAACGCCAGGCTGGAGTTATTGTGCTCAGGGAAGCTTACTCAGGATACGTTCCTCTTGGTGTGTTTAATGTCCGGGAAAATGTTAGAAATGCAATGGCACAACCTTACCTGGAATTTGAAGATATGAAAACTGCCCTGGCATATATTGACACCCGTTTGAAGCTTCCCATAAATAGTTTCATCAAAAGAAGTGATCTCCTGCAGGATATCCTGCGTTCCAGACAGACCACCCTGAATTCTTACTTTAAATGATTCTGATCTGAAATAATTCTTATCATTAAAGTGATTATAGTGATCAAGGAATTAAAGGGGATGAAAGAGATTAAAATTGAATTAAAACGGATTAACTAATTAAGTGATTAAATGGAACTTTTCTTTAAAATGCCTTCAAAGGAAGCCAGAACCGCCATGAGCGATGCTTCCTTAGAACTTGGAAACCGGTTCAGGGGTAATGAGTATAAAAAAAATGCTGAAGAGGCTATAAAAAAGACTACCGGTCATGAACACGCCAGGGTGCTGGGTAGTGGTAATACCACTATTATGGCTGCCATGAGCACCATGAAAGGGCCAGTTATGATTCCAGACCAGGGAGGTTGGAGTGGTTTTAAGAAAATTGCTGAGTTTTATGGGCTTGAATTAGTATATTTATCCACCAAGATGGGAGTTATCAACCTGGAAACACTGAAAGAACAGGTGAAACTAAAAAGTCCTGAGTCTCTTTTCATCACCAGTTTTGCAGGTTACATGGCTGAACAACCAGTTAAGGGAATTTATGATATCTGTGAAGATAATGGGGTGATTCTGGTAGAGGATGCTTCTGGATCAGTTGGTGATCCACAGAAGAGACTTGCCTGTGGTGACCATTCCCATGTTCTATTGGCCTCCACTGGATCTCCTAAAATGGTTAATGTAGGTAACGGCGGTTTTATTTCCACCAATGATCCGGAAATGTTTAATAAGATGGGTTTCATCCTAAAAGCTCTCCAAGGTAGCCCGGTTACCTGTGCTGGCCTGGTGGAAGAAATTAAAAGAGCTCCGGGAAATCTGGTTAAAACCATTAAGGCCTGTGAATTTACAAAAAAAGAAATAGAATCTGCTTTGCACCCTGAAAAACGGGGCATAAACATTGCAATTCCCCATGATGAACCAAAATCCGTGGCCCGTTTACTTAGAAACAAGCTTAAAGTAAATGGTGGAGGTATGATCACCACCTGCCCACGTTATGATAGAATTAATCAACCAGCAATTTGTTTAGAGGTGAAAAATTTGGATATTCACTGTCTAAAAAAAGAAAATCTTAGGATAATAGCAGAAATTGTAAATAATACCCTTAACTCATCGTTTTAATCATGAAATTTGTTTTTTGGCCATATAATCAAATCTCAAGATTTAAAAGAGCGGTTCTTTCTATCATAACCCGTTCAATGTTTCCGGCACTTTTTATTTCCTGAGGGGAGATTTCATACACTTCTTGTAGTGCATCTACATCTGCCAGTAGTACTTCAGGGTGTCTTTTGCCCAGAACGTTCTCTAACTTTTTGGGGATATCTTCATCACAATCCACCGCCACCATACAGATATCCATTTTACCATTTCCTATGCCCAAAATCTTAAGAGCTCTGGATATTTGCCTTTGAGACGAAGCTCGAACACAGATTTCCAATCCCAAATCTTTAGCAGTGTTATTATTCATTTCAAAGGCTTTAATAGCCTGTAATGTTGCCTGCAAGATGTGTTTTTCACCGGCTATTCCCCTGGCCTGTAGTAATTGAATGGTGCACTCTCCATTGTTACATTCCGCACGCATATCCATTATAAACTTCATTAATTCTTTTACATCATCTATTTCAGCTATAAAACCAGCTATTTGTATTTTATGGTTCCTGAAATTGTGCTGATCCATTATTTCCACCTAAACTAACTTATCCAAATTCACTTTCTAAAATAACCCCATCAATACTAATTATCCAGACTCACTTTCTAAAATAACCCCATCAATACTAATTATCCAGACTCACTTTCTAAAATAACCCCATTAATACTATTTATCCAGATTCCTTTTCAAAAGTAACCCCTTAGATATAAGTCATTTGAATAACCATTCGAATATTTTGAAAATGAATCTTCACTTTTTTAAAAAAAATGAAGTGTTAAAAAATAAAGTAAAGTTTTAAACAGTTATAAGAGTTTTTCAGACTCTTTAAGCTTTTTATCGGTTAAAACTTTATTTATACCACCCAGGAATGCTTCTACACTGGCGTTTATAATATCTGGTTGTGTGCTTCTGGCACTTACCACCTTACCCTCATGTTTGAGCTTTACCACCACGTCAATAAGTGCATCGGTTCCTCCGGTTATGGCATCCACGTGGTATTCCTCAAATTCTATGTCGGTAACATCTTCAATAGTTTTTTTGATGGCTACTATGGCTGCGTCCACTGGACCAACACCTATTCCTGCTTCTAATTTTTCAACATCACCGATTTTTAGTTTTACCGATGCAGTGGGTGTGACCTTATTTCCAGATACTATGGTTAATTCCTGGAGTTCCACTGGTTTTTCACTCATTACCCCCATAACATCCTCTGCTATGGCCTGTAAATCCACGTCAGTGACACATTTTCCCATATCACCCAGTGCTTTTATTCGATTGAATATCTGGGAGAATTTTTCCTGATCAACCTGGAAGCCCATTTCATGAATCCGTTCTTTGATGATGTGAGAACCAACGTGTTTACCCATTACGAAACGACGCTTGTGCCCAACGAGTTCGGGAGTTATGGGTTCGTATGTTTCAGCTTTCTTCATTACCCCATCGGCATGGATTCCGGATTCATGGGCAAAGGCATTTTCACCAACAATTGCCTTATTGGGTTGTAAGTACATCCCAGTTATTCGGGCCACTGTTTTAGAAACTTCGTATAACATTTCCAGATTTATTTTGGTCTTTACATTGTAGAGCGAGTACAATGAAACTACCAGTTCTTCCAGTGATGCATTACCTGCTCTTTCCCCGATTCCGTTAACTGTCACATGAGCCTGGGTTGCACCGGCCCTTAATCCACTGAGAGAGTTGGCAACAGCCAGTCCAAAGTCATTGTGGCAGTGCACACTTAATGGAACTTTTAACTCTGCCAGCTCGCTGTAAAAATCATAGGCCCGTTCTGGGGTGAGCATTCCCACAGTGTCACAGGCACAGATACGTTTGGCCCCGGTATCTATACCTGCCTGGAATACCTCCTTTAAGTATCCCATATCGCTACGGGTGGAGTCTTCTGCAGATAATTCCACTAGTAACCCATGATCAACTGCGTACTGGGTTGATTCTATAGCCATGGCCTTCACTTCTTCGCGAGATTTGCGTAACTTGTATTCCAGATGCAGGTCTGACGTGGGTACCACCAGATGGATGCTATCCACATCACATTCTAATGCAGCATCAATATCCCCCTGAACCGCTCTGGTAAAACTACATATCTCTGCAGAAAGACCTTCTGAAGTTACTTTTTTAATACCTTCCCGTTCTCCTTTTGATGTAATAGCAGATCCTGCCTCAATTACATCAACTCCAAGTTCATCAAGTTTTCTGGCTATCAGGCGCTTTTCATCCGGTGTTAAAGATATTCCCGGAGTTTGTTCACCATCACGAAGGGTGGTATCAAAAATTCTGGCTTTCATGGAATCACCAACAAATCATATGGACATATAAAATTAATTAAAAGGTCATAAGTGTTTTGTGCAAGTTAATTTATAATATTTTTATATTTTTTAATTTTAATTTTTTTTAGATTAATCAATCAGTTAACTTATGACTCACTCTATTAAACTTACTTTTCGTTCCACCGGAATAAGCTCAATTAGGTTCTTATTTCAAATTAAGTATCAATTATAAGAGATTTTTATCAAAAAGTGATAGGAAGAGCCTATTAACTTATGGTCAACACGGAAATGACCCTGGTTAAACTTTTATGCATTCTTATGTGGTGCTGTTCTATTATTTTAAATTTTGTACCAGCCAGCACATCTTCCAGATCTAAGTAATGAGGAGTTGCCAGACACATACGACCATCATCCTTCAGTAATCCCTGTAAAGACTGCATTGATTGCTGGTATAAATCCTCACTCTTTTCCCCACGGGTTGATGCAGAGATACCATAGGGAGGATCAGTTACTATTGAGTCAACCTTACTTGGAAGTTCCAGTTTCCGGGCATCCTCCCTGAAAACCTGATAATCACCAATTCCACAGTGTTCCAGATTTTTTTGGGTTCCTTTAACCATTTTATAATCTATATCCGTCCCTATAACCCTGGCTCCAATAATTCCTGCTTCGATTAGTATTCCTCCGGTTCCGCAGAAGGGGTCCAGCAGAGTTTGACCCTTTTTTATCCTAGTCAGATTTACCATACAGCGGGCCAGTTTGGGACTCATTGATCCAGGATAGAAAAATGGTCTTTTATGGGGTTTGAGGTTGAAAAAGTGTTTTTTAGATATTCTACCCATACGCTGCCCAACAATAACTGTACCATTCTTTACAATAGTCCTGATGAAAATGGAAGGATCATCCAGATTTACCCGGGCATTTGGTGTCGCTTTATTGATAACGCTTCCCATCTCCCATTCCAGTTTGGAAGTGTTGAACTGGGATTTTTTATCCATCTTCTTAACTCTAACTGCATAATCAGATTTAACAACATCCGTCCAGGGATATTTTTCCATTTCCATGATTAAATTATCTTCATCAGTCCGTATTAGGATCTGGAATACTTCATGAGTAAAAGAAAGTCTTTCGATTACTTTTATCATGTTATCTGGAGTTTCATGGGGAATATCCAGAATAAGAAGTCCTCCACCAGCTTCTTTTACGTGATAGTTTATCCCTTCACATTCCAGTACAGCTTTCACTTCTGCCAGTGGAAGGGTGGTGTGTTCCTGGGATAAGAGCATTGCTATTTCCATAAGCTGGATATCCTCCAGGATAGCATTTTAGGAAGAATAGAAAGAAGGATACCCCTTTTGAACATTTCTTTAACCAGTGGTGATTGGGAGTCCATATCTCCATACTGAGAAATTACCGCTTCAGCACCTTCCTGTTTTAATTTTCTGAACATGTATTCAAGCTCAGAGTCGCTGAGGGATTTGAATATCTTATGTACCATTAACTGCACCTTTAACTCGTTTTTGAATTTGTCATGGTACTCTTTAGAGTAATTCATAAGCAGTTCCGTGTTTCCAGTTTCCAGTGCCTTTATCGCAGCTTGTGATGCTATTTCTGCACATGAAAATCCCATTATAAGACCACCACCAGTTGTGGGTTTAACTTGGGATGCTGCATCCCCCAGAAGAATAACCTTATCTTTAACCAGCTTCTTTTGAGAGTTATATTTAGGAATTACACCATAATACTTCTTTAAAATAGTTGCCCCTTTAAGTACAGAGCGTTTAGTTAGTAATTCATTGAGAATTACGGTTAATTGCTGATAGTTGGCATCTGCAAATAATCCTACTCGGGCTGTGGTTTCAGATAAAGGAATAGCCCATAAAAACCCCGGAGATACTCTTGAATCAACATAAAGATGGACATAGTCCTTCTGAAAACGTTTTTCACCCACATCAATGAGATACTGGGCTGCCTGGAACGATTCTGCAGGAGGATTGAACGCATCAGACACAATTGATGAATGACCATCCGCCCCCACCACTACATCAGCGGATATTTTATTATTTTCATTATTCTTAAGAGTTATAACACCCTCAACCGAATCAACTTTATCCACCCTGTGATTTAAAAATAGTTCAGCACCAGAATCAAGTGCAAGTTGTGCTAAAAACTTATCATACCCTATTCTGTCCACAACGTATGCTTCTGGTTTTTCTTTACTGACTGAAAGTACTGTATCTTCTGGAGAGTGGAGAAACGCACCATTAACAGGGTTAATTATGAATTCATCAGGTAAAATATTTACTTTTTTGATTTTTTTACCCAAAAGGCCAGCACACTGGAGTGGAACACCAATTTCCTTTTTTTTCTCAAGGAGGGCCACTTTAAAGCCTTTCTCTGCCATGTGCCTGGCAAAGGTTGAGCCCACGGGTCCTGCACCCACCACTGCCACATCGTAGTTTCTCATGTTAATCTTAAGATCAGAAATTTATTGTAATTCCAAAATGGAAAAATTAAGTATTAATTAAATCGAATAATTGAATTTTACACCAATTAAAGTTATACCCACTATTCTTACTCAAACCACTATTCTTACTCAAATATTCACCGGACTATCTTTTAAACTTTTGGTCATATTCTTCAATAATTGACTTTTTGGGGATTTTACTGTTTTGAGGTTTAAAACCCACTTCATCTCCCACCATAACCCGGTCAATTATGTCCTCCACTTCCCGCGGATTGGGAACATCCTCCAGGATTATGTTAGTGTGTTCATGACCTCCATAAATCTCTATATCTCCTGCTGAAAAAATCCGGTCAACTATACCCTGATCAACATCAATGTCCTGAATCTTACTGTAATGGATATATGACCTTTTTCTTCTGATCAGTCCTTTTTTTACTATTACCCTCTGGTTGGTGAGCTGGTACTTCTTCCGTCTCCAGGATACAACATCGAAGATCATGGATAATATCAGAAGGGCAATGATCAGGATAAGAATGTAGAATGTGGCTTGAATCAAAGGAATCTGCACCATCTGTACCACATATTCCTGTAGGGATATTGCTAAGGATATTATACTCCTGAAAAAGTAAAATATCAGCAGTAATACTATAAATTTGAGAATGGTCGATTTCAGGTTGGCCAAAAAACGGGGTCTGGTCTCAAATATTACCTTTTCCCCTGGATTTGAATTAGTTTTTCTGTTAAACATTATATTAGTCCCACCATTCACTGTAACTTTTTAATCTTTATTATAAACTTTCAATCTTTATTATACTATGGTTTAGTATGAACTTTGCAATCTAAATAGTTTATCTGCATCCTTAAACTTACCTTTAAGTGATGATTAAAAAAAGGATCCGTATCCAGGAAACCAACATATTACTCACATCAGATGTTGAACCTCAGTATCTCATTAGTTTCATTACTAAATGTAGAACGGAACTGAAAAATTATATTCGGATGAATCCTGAATTCCAAACAAGTCTGGAACCACTGAAAGTGGGTGAAGCACCTTTAATTGTGAAGATAATGGCAGAATCAGCAGAAATAGCCGGTGTGGGACCTATGGCTGCTGTGGCTGGAACCATATCCCAACTAATCCTTAACTTTTTACTGAATCAGGACGCCCAATATGTCATTGCAGATAATGGAGGAGACATTGCCCTTAAAACCAATAAAGACGTGATTATGGGCTTATATGCAGGAGAATCATCCCTTTCTGGGAGGATAGGTTTTAAGATCAAACACCACAAAACTCCCATGGGAATCTGCACATCTTCGGGTACTGTGGGTCACTCCATTAGTTTTGGTCAGGCCGACTCAGTTACTGTTTTTGCTTCTTCTACCAGTACTGCCGATGCCCTGGCCACATCTATTGCTAACTACGCCACCGGAAATAAGGAAGTGGAACAGGTGGAAAATTGTCTGGGAAAAGCAGAAGAACTACGGGAACATTTTCAGGGTGTTCTGGTGGTGGTGGGAGAATCAGCTGGTACCGTGGGAAAAATCCCGGATATGGTGGAAACTGATAAAAAAGTAGTGTTAGGGGATCTTTTTGATGTTTATTAGTTTTTTGATTGATGTTTTATTGGATCAGTGCTTAAAAAAAGGTAAATAATTAAAGATAATGATTAAAAGCATTATGTGCTATTAAAAGCATAATATATCTTAGAATTAACTTATGTTAATGTAAACCTATAAAAACTTAATTAAAATCCAGATAAATGCATGACTTTTATTTTTTCTCCTTTTTCAATTATTTCCACATTCTTGGGAACCTCAAAATAACCATCTGCCTCAGCAAGGGCAGTTATTGCACCAGAATCTTTTAATATGGGGTGTGCAATATTTCCTTCTATTTTTACCAGTACAAGATGGCTTCTCCCCCTGGCAGAATGATATCTTCGGGATAATTTAAGCACAGATCCCTCTTTTTTCTCCATGAATTCCTTGACACCAGCAACTCCCCTTAAAAAAGGAGCTACAAATCCGTGGAAAATCATCAACGCAGATACAGGATATCCTGGAAGTCCAAACAAAATAATATCAACATCTTCATCGGGCAAAGTACCAATTAAGGTGGGTTTACCAGGCTTTACTGAAATTCCATGGACCAGAACTTCGCCCATGTCTTCCACCACCTGGCGCAGAACATCCCCTGCACCAGCTGATGTCCCTCCAGAGGTAATTATGACATCAGCATGTTTATATGCATCTATTTTATTTTTTATAGAATCATAATCATCTTTAGCTATTGTGGAAGCTAAAGGTATACAACCACATGATTTAACCGCGTTTGATATGGATTCCGAATTGATGTCGTATAGTTTTCCGTGTCGAAGCTCTTCATCTGGTTTTATTAATTCGTTACCCGTGGAGATGACTGCTACGGTGGGTTTTGCGAAAACTGGGATTTCTTTTAGCCCAATTGCACTTAAAGCTCCTATTTTATCAGCAGTTAAGAGAGTACCTTCTGCTAAAAGGAATTTGCCCTTTTGAATGTCTGATCCTCTGAGTGCCCGGTTAGTTCCAGGGGTAACTGCCTCCAATAGCTGGACCTTGTTTTCTTTGATATCGGTAACTTCAACCATGACTACTGCATCAGAACCCTCGGGCATTGGAGCACCGGTACCTATTTCACTACAAGTTCCTCTTCTAACTTTTTGGGAAGGGTCATCTCCTGCTCTGATTTTTTCTATTAAATCTAAAGTGATTGGGTCATCTTCTGAAGTTCCGAAAGTATCCTGGGCCTGTACTGCATATCCATCCATAGATGCCCGGTCAAAGGGAGGAAGATCAATGGCTGCATAAACATCTTCCGCCAGAACTCGTTGATAGGCATCACTTAAATTAACCATCTCAATCTTCCGTTCTATATTCAAAGAGTCTATGATTTCTTTCACATCATCTGGATCCATTAGATTTAAGAATTCTTTGCCCATTATACAACCTCAAAAAAGGGATTTGATAGTGTTTCTGTCACTTATATTATTTTTGTTTATAAATAAACCCTTTGTTTATAAATAAACCCATCCTTTAAAATTATACCCTCCCCTGAATCCCTCTCAACAACCTTTATTACAGGTTAATTTTATTATAGGTTAATGTTTTTAACCTGAAAGCAGGGATTAAGAAAAAAGATTCCGATAGAGTTTGAATGAATAATAAAGTCACATAAAAAAATGAATAAAAAATCCGAAATCATCTATTTAAAATAACAATGATAAAAAAAACCCATATAACCTTAAAAAACCCATAAAGCCCTTAAAACTATAAAAACCTGAAAAGCTTTATAATAGGATTGATTTAATTTAAAATATATTTATATAATTCTAATTAAAGGGGATTTTCATTAAATGTAAGTTATGAAAGAGCAGATAATTAATTCTGCTCAGGGACTTACATGAAGAATGAGGAATTAATTTCCAAATTTAAAAAACCGTTTTCGTGCGGATTTTCCAGTAAGATTACAATTAGAACCATTTATGGATTAACACGACTGACGGCATATGATGACTTAACCTAAGATTACTTAATTAATGTTTAACTCCTCTTCCTCTTTTGCTTCCTAGTTTTGCATGTTTTGCTCTGGTTCTTTTTTTAGTTCCTTTCACTTTTGCCATTTTCTCAACTCGTATTTTATCTAATTTTTATTTATTGATTTTAGTATTAAATTGATTTAATTGTATTAAATGGATTTACTAATATTGAATGAACACTACGAAAATCTCAATACAATTTAACTTATGAAACTTAATTAATCCAGTTATTTACCTATTTGCTCAAACTGGATTAACCAGTTATTCATTTAGGTCAGTAATCAACTGTTAAAAATATTATTCTCTAATTATTATTCTCGATCATTTAGAGTAAAAGATCACTAAACAAGATCACTAATATTTTTTTTGATATTTAGTAAATGACTTATATATAAGTTGTCAATGCTCCTTTAAAAATAATTTCCTTAATATATATCTCCAATATATCATTTTTATTTAAAATTTATTTTATTTAATAATCAGAAACCTATACGATAAATATATTTTAGTATTATAATAAAATTTAAATCCGTTAACTGTTTTTTTACTCATTTTAATTTGTTTTATTGATTATCAACGTAATTTAATAGTTTTATATTTTTTTATAAATACATACACTCATATATTCCATTCATATATTTCTATTAACATCTATTTAAAAAAATAAATGCACTTTTTTATATACATCAAAATACTAATATAAAAACGAAGGTTAAATGTTAAATGATCAAAATGGTAATGTAATGAATAAGTTCGTTCATGATATCTGTTAAAAAAATAAAGGCACATATTATCTTACTTACGTAATCTAATTATCTATTGATCTTTTATCTGATTATCATTTTAATAAAAGGAGGAGAGTATTTGAGCAGAGGAAATAGTCGCGGTCAGCAAACACAGGGAGTAAGAAGGGTCAGGTCCCCTAGAAGGGGAGAAATACCAGGAGTGGTGGAACAAATTATGGGACATGGTAAACTTAAGGTACGATGTGCCGATGGTAAAATCAGACTTTGCCGTATTCCTGGAAAGATGAAAAAAAGAATCTGGATCAGAGAAGGTGATGTTGTCTTAATCAAACCATGGGCCTTCCAGAGTGATGAAAAAGCAGATGTTATCTGGAGATATACCCGAACTGAATCCAACTACCTGGAACGTCGCGGATTCCTCAAACTATAACACTATGTTCATTACCCGGTAATGAGCGCATCCTCATTTTTCCATAAAGATTTCCATTTAACATATTAAATTAAATCATATTTTTGGGATACACTGGTGAAATAGAAGTTCTAACTTAATTTTTAAGTTATATTTCACACATTTTATTCCTAACGCTACCAGCTAATTTTAATGGGTAAATTGAATATTTCTGCCCATTTTCCAAGAAAATAACTGATGTGCATCATATGGAATCCCAGATAACCAAATCAGATATTAGTCTGCAGAAGATGCGGGAAGTAAAGCGTCTTAAAAGCGTAGAAGATAAAAGAGTAGGTAGTGAAGTTTTTGATACAATTACTCTTAAAACCCTGTACAAGCTGGCTAATCAAGGTTACATCCACCTTTTAAATGGAGCTATAAGTACTGGAAAAGAGGCAAATGTCTTCAAAGGAGCAGACGAAGATGGTAAAATTGTTGCAGTCAAGATCTATCGCGTCACCACCTCTGACTTTAAGAAAATGCAATATTACATCCAGGGTGACCCACGTTTCAATGTTAGAAGCAATAGCAAGCGTCAGCTGATAAATAACTGGGTTTTAAAAGAATTTAAAAACCTTAACCGGGCATGTGAAGCAGGGGTGCGAGTACCCAGACCAATTGTAGCCAAAAATAACGTATTGGTCATGGAATTCATTGGAGACAATGACGGAAGCCCGGCACGACTTATGAGGCAATCAAAAATTTCCAACCCCGAATATGTGGCAGATAAAATAATAGATTATGTTAAAAAACTTTATCAAGACGCAGCATTAGTTCATGGAGATTTATCTGGCTTCAACATTCTTATACAGGATGATGAACCTGTTATAATTGACTTGTCCCAGGGTTTGGTGGTTGATCATCCCATATCAGAGGAGCTTCTAAACAGAGATATAGAGAACTTAAGTAAAGATTTTAAAAAAATGGGTATTGAAATATCCCATGATGAGATTAAAAGAAAGATTATGGATTTATGAGGATAGAAAAATATATCTTAAAGGATAACTTAATATCATTTAGAACTAGAGGTGAAAATTTTGCCCAACACAGAATATCTGAAGATCCCCAAGGAAAGAGTGGGAGTACTTATTGGACCACACGGAAAAACCAAAGAAACCATTGAAAAAACCACCGAAACAATTATTGATGTGGACAGTGAAGCTGGAAGCATAGCCATATCCCCCCAAGAGGATGCTAAAGACCCATTAGCAGTTTGGAAAGCCCGTTACATGGTTAAAGCCATAGGTAGAGGTTTTAACCCCGAAATTGCCCTTAAATTAACTGATGATGATGTGATGCTGGAGATCATCAACCTGCCCGATTACGTGGGAAAATCCAAAAAGGCTGTTTTAAGGCAAAAAGGACGTATTATCGGTAAAGATGGTAAAACCAGAGATATCATCACGGAAATGACCGGAACTTATGTATCCATCTACGGTAAAACTGTATCCATCATTGGAGAAATGGAACATCTTCAAATTGCCAAAGAGGCTGTAGAAATGATTTTAGATGGTGCTAGGCACAAAACAGTTTATTCTTTCCTGGAACGTAAAAAACAGGAAATGAAACTAAGAGAGATAAAAATGGGACCATCCTATATACTCAAAGATTAATAATATCACTTATTTAATTGGAAAATCAAAAACTAATTAAATTGTGATTGATTGAATAATTTTAAAACTTATTGAAGAATAACAAAAATCCGTTAATAAATGGAACATTGAAAATAGTTAAGGAGGCATAGTTTGGAGCGAGAAGCAGCTGAACTATTTGAGGAATTTAAAGAACTCACCGCATCAGAATTTTTCAGAAGAAACAAACAGATGCTGGGTTTTTCCGGTAAAATCCGGTCCCTGACCATGGTATTCCACGAACTGATCACCAACAGCCTGGATGCTTCAGAAGAAGCAGGAATACTTCCGGAGATAAAGATCGACCTCAAACGTTTGGATAAAGATCATTACATACTTAGACACACCGATAGTGGGCCTGGAATACCAGAACCATTCATTACCAAGGTATACTGTACCATGTTCGCGGGTTCCAAATTCAGGAACATCCAATCCAGGGGTCAGCAGGGATTGGGGTGCAGTGGTTGTGTCTTATTATCTCAGATGACCACTGGGAAACCAGCCAAAGTTGTGTCCGGTTACTACGAAGGTGACAAGCTTAAAGGAGTTGAGATGACCTTTAAGATGGATGTGAAAACCAACAGAGGGCTGGTCTTAGAAAGGAAAGATGTGGAAGTGCAATCCACAGGGGTTTCCATTGAACTGCCCTTTAAGGATGTCTCATATTCCCTCTCAGAACAGGGAGCCTACGAGTACATCCGCCGAACCATGATCGCCAACCCCCATACCAAGATCACCTTCAGGGATCCCACTGGACATAAATATATCTTCAAAAGAGCCGCAGATATCATACCCCCATTGCCCAAGGAAGTACTCCCTCACCCTAAAGGAGTTACTGCTGATGACCTGATATTTATGGCCAAACACACCGATAAACGCCGTTTCAGGAGTCTATTGACCAGTAATTTGTCCAGAATGTCCACCAAAAGGGTGAACGAGATCCAGGGGATCACTGGTATTGACCTTAACAAACGTCCCAAGGACATGAAATGGGAGGAAGCAGAACAGATCGTGGAAACTTTCGCCAAAATGGATTTCATGGCACCACCTACCTCTGGCCTCATACCAATTGGTAAGGAACAGATAGAGAAGGGTATAAGGGAAATTTTGAATCCTGAATTTGTGGCTACCACCACCCGAAAACCAAAAACATTCCGTGGAGGAGTTTCATTCATTATAGAAGCAGGTATTTCCTATGGTGGAGATTCTGGAAGAATGGTTGGTGATCAGAGAAAAGCCGAGATCATGCGTTTCGCTAACCGGGTCCCACTGGCCTTTGACCAGGGAAGCTGTGCCATTACTGAAGCACTCAAAAGTGTGGACTGGAAACGTTACGGTATACGAGACCTTGATAACGCCCCTATAACTGTTTTTGTGAATATCATATCCACCAATGTGCCTTACTTATCCACCGGTAAGCAGAGTGTAGCTCCTGAACCCGAAATTCTCCATGAGGTTCGTCAGGCCACCATGAAAATTGCCAGGAAAATGCAAAAGTACATACGTGCTAAAAAAGCTGCTAAAGAAGAAGCAATGCGTTCCAAGGTCTTTGAAAGTCTGGTTCCAGTTATAATACATGAAGCAGCTATGCTTGCCGAGAAAGATGTTCCAGAATACGATGCCGTGCTAGCTAAAGTTACACGCAGAGCCAAATACGAAGGCGTGGTTCAAGATGAATAAGAAAGATATTGCCGTTAACAAACTTAAAAGCCTGGGCGACATAATACTGGAAGATGTTCACCAGAACAATGTCCCAGCAATTAAAGTTCCCTCCCGAGGAACATCCAACATAGTCTACGATACTGATAAACGCTACTACGTCTTAGGAGATCGTTATGGGAAACGATCTCTGGGTAACGTTAAGCAAATCACGAAAATAGCCCAAATGGTTTACGTCGCCAACTTCTGCAAGGACCTGGTTCGCCGTGGAAAAACTGCCACTTTGAGGGAGATGTACTACGTTTCTGAAGGATGGGATGTTGATTTCGGTGATCAGCAGGAATCCAACATCGTGGGTGAAGACCTGGAAGTTACCCTGGGAATGACCCGTGAAGACCTGGGCCTCATGCCAGAAGAAGACGGTGCATCAGTATATGGAAACATCACATTCCAGGATGATGACGTGGAAATAAACGCACTCAGAGCAGGTAAATCCGGTTACACTATATCTCCCACCATTGATGAGGTAGACTTTGTGGATCACGATGTGCAAAGGGTTATTGCCGTGGAAACCATGGGTATGTTCCACAGGATGGTCCAGGAAAATGCCTACAAAAAATTTGACTCCTTAATTGTGGGTTTAAAAGGACAGGCCGCCCGTGCAACACGACGTTTCCTTAAAAGAGTTAATGAAGAACTTAACCTTCCGGTTTACATTTGTAACGACGGAGACCCATGGGGATTTCACATTGCCATGGTTATCATCAGTGGAAGTGCCAAACTGGCCCACGTGAACCACCAGCTGGCAACACCTGATGCCAAATTCCTGGGTGTTACCGCCTCAGACATCATCAATTATGACCTTCCCACGGACCCCCTCAAAGACATTGATGTTTTAAGACTTAAAGAACTCTCCAAAGACCCTCGTTACAAGGACGAAGCATGGCAGATGGAGATCAAGAAGATGCTCAAAATAGGGAAAAAAGCAGAACAGCAGTCTTTCTCCAAGTATGGACTGGAATACGTTGTTGACACTTACTTACCTGAAAAACTTGAGTCAATGGAATAAACCCCCAGAAATAACTACCCGAAATAAACAGCCTTTGATCATAAAAAAAGGCTGATTCCTATTTTTTTAGATTCCTATTTTTGTATTTTTTAAAATATCGTTATTTTGTATTTTTTTTAGTAATTAATTAATTTTAAAGAATATTTCAAAATGAAATGGTTAATTACTAATTTAAAAAAATAATTACTGGTTTAAAAAGTAATTACTAATTTAAAAGATTAATCAGTACTTAAAAAAATGGAGAAGTTCAATATTGCTCATTTTTCCCAAAGATTAAATCATAAAATTTATTATATTCTAAAAAAGAAACATAAATTTAATATAATACTATAACGGGGATTTTATTATGAAAAACGTAGGGATAAACGGATACGGTACTATTGGAAAAAGAGTAGCAGATGCAGTCGCCTGCCAGGACGACATGCAGATCGTGGGAGTAACCAAGAGAACCCCTAATTTTGAAGCCCAAATGGCAGTAGAGAAGGGATTCCCACTCTATATCAGTGCACCAGAAAGAGAAGGGCTCTTTGAAGAAGCTGGGATAAAAGTGGCTGGTACCATAGATGATCTCTACGATAAAGTGGATGTAATGGTAGACTGCACACCTGGAGGAATAGGTGCTAAAAACAAAGAAATCTATGCTGAAAAAGGAGTTAAAGGTATATTCCAGGGGGGTGAAAAACACGAACTTATTGGAAAGTCCTTTAACTCATTTGCCAATTACCAGGATAATTGGGGCAGAGATTATGTAAGGGTGGTCAGCTGCAACACCACCGGCCTCTGTCGAACTTTAAAACCAATAGATGACCTTTGTGGTATTAAAAAAGTTAGGGCAGTTATGGTACGCCGTGGAGCAGACCCCGGACAGGTGAAATCAGGCCCCATAAATGCCATTGTTCCCAACCCACCCACAGTACCCAGCCACCACGGCCCTGATGTGCAGACTGTAATGTATGACCTGGACATCACCACCATGGCCCTTTTAGTACCCACCACACTCATGCACCAACACAACATGATGGTAGAACTGGAAAATCCAGCTTCACTGGATGAAGTTATTGCCACACTGGAGGCAACCCCCAGAGTTATGTTGGTGGAAGCTGGTAAGGGACTGGGTTCAACTGCAGAGATAATGGAATGTGCAAGAGATTTAGGTCGACCTAGAAGTGATCTGAATGAAATAGCAGTTTGGAAAGAATCTTTGAACATCAAAGATGGAGAACTCTTCTACATGCAGGCCATACACCAGGAATCTGATGTGGTACCTGAAAATGTGGATTGTATTCGTGCCATGCTGGAAATGGAAGAAGATCCAGCTAAATCCATTGAACGAACCAATAAAAATATGGGAATAAGTTAAGGATTCTTCCTTAACTTACTTTTAAAAGTGTTAACTCCGTTGAAAAATAGTTTAATTCAAATAGTAAAGTGTTTCTTTGTTTTAGTCATAATTCCCAATATCATAAACCTTAAAATAAGATGTCTTAATGTTTTAATTTATGATGATAAGATCATTACATTGGAAAATGATCTAAGACAATTTTATAATATTATTTTATCTCATTTCTATTAAAATAAAGATGATAAATTAAAAGAATGGATCTGAAGTTATTAAATTAGATGAAATTCGTTTGGATTACTTCCTACTGAATATATTATTATAAATAAAATCAGTGATTCCATGTTCAAAGAAATCTTAATATCCATGCGCCCAAAACAGTGGTACAAAAATCTGGTTATATTTATTGGAATCATATTTTCAATAAATCTTTTAAATTTAAACCTTTGGATTGATGTAATAGCTGCATTCACAATCTTTTGCATACTTTCAGGATGCATATACATACTTAATGATATTTTGGACTTGGAAAAAGATAACAATCATCCTAAAAAAAAGAATCGCCCACTTGCTTCAGGACGTTTGAAAGTATCCCATGCATTAACTTTTGCAATAATATTAATATGCGTAGCCCTTACTGGGGCTTATCTATTGAATTTACAGTTTTTCATGGTATCTGTAGCATTTTTCATCCTTATGCTTGTCTACTCCTTCTTCCTGAAGGAGATTATCATCGTGGACATAATGGTGATATCAATCGGTTTTGTGCTAAGAGCCATGGCTGGAGCCTTAGCTATAGGAGTTTATGTATCACCCTGGCTGATAATATGCGCATTCCTACTGGCACTATTCTTAGCACTTGGAAAACGAAGACATGAATTAGTTTTACTAAAAGAAAATGCATCCAATCATAGGAAAATATTGGGCGAATATTCCACAGAAATGCTGGATCAGATGATCAACATCACCACATCCGCACTCATCATGTCCTATTCACTCTACACCTTCTTTTCAGGCAATATTTATATAATGATCACAATCCCCTTCGCTTTTTATGGCCTGTTCCGGTACATTTTCCTGGTTCACGCCAGAAACATGGGGGGCGAACCTGAAATGATATTCAAAGACAAAGGAATGGTTATAAGCATAGTTTTATGGGTTATTGTGGTGGTATGTGTGCTTTACATAATATAATCCTGTTTAGATAATCATTTTAATAGCCAATAAATTAATTCATTCACAAAAAAAGGCAGATATATGAAATACGACCTTCACACTCACTCCAAATATTCCAGGGATGGATGGATAGATGTAGAAAAAATGGTAAAAATAGCCATTAAAAAAGGCCTATCTGGAATAGCCTTAACCGACCATAACACCATTAAAGGAGCATTAAAAGCCAAAAAACTAGAAAGTGAACAATTTAAGGTGATTATTGGTTCTGAAATAAGTACAGAACGGGGGGAAGTTATTGGATTATTCCTATCTGAAGAAATACGTTCCAGAAGATTTGAAGAGGTAATTTCACAGATACAAGAACAGGATGGTATCATAGTTCTCCCACACCCCTTCGATAATATTCGGGGAAATGGAATTAAGCCCAACCATGAGGATGCTAAACTGGTGGATTATGTGGAGATATTCAATTCCCGTTGCTTACTAAACAAGTACAATATCCAGGCCAAAAAATATGCCGAAAAATATGGACTACATGCACTGGCAGGTAGTGACGCTCACTTTGCCCATGAAATAGGTAATGCTGGTGTATTCATCCAAGAAGATAATCTGAGAAAAGGCTTTGAAAAAGGTGATTTGGAAATTTTTGGCAGGAAAACATCTCCCCTGAATCTGGGACTCACCAAGGCGGTTAAAATATGGAAAAGAACAAATTCTGGCTGATAATTATTTTTGCTGTGTTGGTGTACGCAGTTTTGGGAGTGTATGCCGATTTTGGAAAACTATTATCTGCCCTGGAAACATTAGATTGGGCCTTTTTCCTGGTTTTAATCGCTTTGACTACGTTAGGTTATTTTATTCGCTTCTTAAAATGGAATTATCTTCTTCAGGGAGTAGGTGTTAAACTGAAATTAAAAGATAATTTATTTGTGTATTTTAGTGGACTGGCCATGACTATTACTCCTGCCAAAGCCGGAGAAATATGGAAAGGATGGCTTATACGAGAAATTAACGGCGAAGAGCTCCACAAAACCATTCCTGCAGTTATAAGTGACCGTTTAAGTGACATTCTGGCCCTTGTAATTCTATCCATGATGGGTATCTTTTATTACCGACAGGGAACCTATGTTATAATTACAGTGTTGTTGATCTTCACCATTTTCATTCTGGCCACCAGATCAAAGACCATATCCCATCATTTAATACGTATCCTGGAGAAAAGAGCAGGTAAATACTCTGGAAACGTTCACAAAATGCACATTACATTTCAGAAGACATTAACTTCCGAGAAACTATTAATTACAACCATTTTAGGATTATTTGCCTGGTTCATGGAGTGTCTTGCTCTTTTTTTTACCATTTACGCCTTCGGCCAACATTTGGATTTAGTGATATCTACATTCATATTCAGTTTTGCATCTCTAGCCGGGGCAGTGAGCATGATCCCCGGAGGTTTAGGTGTGGCTGAGGCAACTTTATCAGGTTTACTGCAATATTTTGGCCTCAGTGCCACGGTTGCTGTTGGTGTTGCCATCATAGTCCGTTTCGCCACTTTATGGTATGGAACACTCCTTGGTCTGGTAGTTTACCTTCTAGGTAAATCACGGATCATAAATAACAAATGATAATATTAAATTAATCTAAAAAAACAGTGCAGAGGTTATAAAATAATATGTCAACGGTATTCATCTTAAAAACATCACCAGAAAACGTAGTGGAAGATTATCAAAAGCTGATGCACCTTGCTAAATACGATAATACGATCCCACCTAAACACAAAACCATCCTAAAACTTAATCTTTCCTGGACTCTTTTCTATCCTGCATGTTCCAACCTCCGTGGCAATTAGAGGGAGTTTTGAAGACTTTAGCTGAAGATAATTTCAAGGATATTGTGGCTGTAGAAAACCAAACCGTGGTAACCCATCCCTGGAAAGGAGCCTATCTCAACAAATGGTTACCTTTACTTAAAAAGTATCAAACAGATTTTCAGCCTTTAACTGATGTGGAATGGATAGTTCACGAGCCGAAAGATGAAATGCTGGTAATGGAAGAGATCTTTGGCCAGGTTTTAGTCCCTAAAATGTTTTAGGGCAGTAACATAGTCCATTTTCCCACTGTAAAGACCCATGGTCACACTACCACAACCGGAGCTATGAAAAACGCCTTTGGAGGCCTTATACCCAAATATCGACATCACGCCCACAAAAAAATCCATGAAGTGCTGGTTGATCTTCTCGCCATCCAAAAAGAAATTCACCCGGGAATACTGGCAGTTATGGATGGTTGTGTTTGTGGTAATGGTGCCGGACCACGAACCATGGACCCCTTTACTGGAAACGTGATTCTGGCCAGTGATGATCAGGTGGCAGTGGATGCCCTGGCAGCTAAAATTATGGGCTTTGACCCATTAACTATTGATTACATTAAAATAGCACATGAGCGTGGCCTGGGAATAGGGGACGTGGACCAAATAGAACTCATTGGTATGGATAAATCAAATTTAAACAAAATCAATTTGGCTTTGAGACTAAGAAAAGTCCGGTAATTCGGTGGGATCAAAGACTTAGAAAAAAAACCATGAATATCAAATGGTTGCACCAACTCCTCTCAACTCTCCCATCTTCAAAACGTTCATATTTGCCTCAGAATTTTACCATGACCACTTATGGTATCCTGTGACCGGGAAAAAATATAGAAACATTTAACAAAACACCATGGGGAAAAATGTTCAACAAATATGAATACGGAGAATTTCCAGAGTTTACCGAAGTCAAAGAATGGGATCCCTATTAAAACTATATTAAACTAGTAAATATGGACTTATATCCATTCTCCAGATTTTCAAATAAATAAAATGATGAAATTATCATTCAAAAACATTAAATCTCCAGTTGAAATAGAAAGACCTATATTTACTTTTATTTTTAGAACCCCTGGAGAAAATATATGAGAACCAAAAGAGAGAATGGAAAGTGAAATAGTTTAAGTAAAAATTAAGATTAAATTATATTTATTTCAATATGGATTTATTTAACAAATATTAACTAATCCCAGTTCATGGTGAATTTATATGAAATGTCAAGATTATTCCCTTAATCGCCAAACAGAAAGAGAAAATCTCAATCTTAATCCCCTTCAACGTGGAGGGGTGCTTCCTCCGGAATCACGCCAAGCATTATACGAATTTTCCGATGGATACAGTGTCTGTGACTACTGTGCCGGTCGTCTGGATGAAATATCAAAACCATCCATAACTGGTTTTCTGGATGATATGGCCGATTTTATTGGTGCTGATTATGCTAGAACTGTTCATGGGGCACGGGAAGGTAAATTCGCAGTAATGCACGCTCTTTGCAGGCCTGGAGATACTGTGGTGATGGATGGTAATGCTCATTACACCAGTCACCTGGCAGCAGAACGTAACGGACTTAACATCGTGGAAGTTCCCAGCAGTGATGATCCTGAATATCGTATTAACGCAGAAGGGTACCGGGAAACCCTTGATGAACTCAATGACATGGGCGAAGACGTTAGTCTGGTTCTTTTAACCCACGTGGATGGAGATTACGGTAATGTGACAGATGCTCGGGCCATTGGTAAAGTTGCACATGACGCGGGTATTCCTTTCCTTTTAAACTGCGCTTACTCCATGGGAAGAATGCCCATAGACGCCAAGCGGTGGAATGTGGATTTCGTGGTGGGAAGTGGTCATAAAAGCATGGCTGCCTCCGGACCCATAGGTATCCTGGGAGTGCAGGAAGAATGGGCAGATTTGATTTTAAAAAGATCATCACTGCATCAGGTTAAGGAACTGGAGATGCTGGGATGTACCAGCCGTGGAGCTCCCATTGCAACGTTAATGGCATCTTTACCACATATAATTCACCGGGTTAACCAGTGGGATGTTGAAGTGGAAAAAACTCGTTATTTTGTTTCTGAAATGGAAAAAATAAGTGGTGTGCGACAGATCGGGGTGCGCCCCACCGAACATGATCTGGTGCGGTTTGAAACTCCATTTTTCCATAGTATCACTAATAAACATCCACGTAAAGGTTTTTATCTTTATGAAGAACTTAAAAAGAGGAATATTGTGGGGATCAAACGGGGGCAGACCCAGTGGTTCAAATGCAGTGTTTACGGTTACAATCAGGAACAGGTGCATTACATAGCAAATTCTTTTGCTGAAATTGCTGCTAAATACAGGGAAATGGCAGATTAAGCATTAATTGACCTTAAATCATGATCAGTTTGGCCGGAATTATAACTAATATGGTTTAGAAAATTTGTGAGGATCATAGGTGATTTATGAGAATCATTAAATATTAAAATCATTATAGGAGGTAAATAATGGCTAAAACGAATAAACCATCAAAAGCACTGGTTTTAAGTGGTGGAGGAATTACAGGGACAGCATGGGAATTGGGTGTACTCTTTGGGCTTGAAGAAAGTGGAGTGGATGTAAACGATGCAGAACTCATTGTTGGGACATCTGCTGGTTCCAGTGTAGGGGCCCAGATTACCAGTGGCCTCAGCTTGGAAGAGCTTTACAATCGACAGTTAAAAACAATCCATGAAACTAAAGAAAGGCCGGTGGATTTCGACGGGCATAAATTCCGCCAGATGATGGCTGCAGCAATTATGAGTTCCCCAGATTCACAAACAGCAAGGGCCCGTATTGGAGAAGCAGCACTGGCCGCACCAACCATGGGTGAGGAAGAAAGATTGGAAATAATGGCCTCCCGTTTGCCAGTTCATGAATGGAATCTGGAAAGAAAACTGATAATCAATGCAGTTGATGCTGAAACTGGGGAATGGGTTAAATTTGACCAAAATTCAGCTGTTCCTCTTTTACTTGCTGTATCAGCCAGTTCAGCGGTTCCAGGTATTTATCCCCCCACCACCATTAACAATCACCGTTACATTGATGGAAGTATGAGTTCAGGGACTAACGCCGATACAGCCCAGGGTTATGACCGGGTAATCATAATCGTTGCCGAACCCAGCATGATTGCACCCGCAATGGGCCCCACCATGCATCGCATCACTTTTCAAGAGGAACTGGCCAAGTTAAAAGCATCTGGATCCCAGGTTATGGTTATCAGTCCTGATGAGGAGTCACTTGAAGCTAAAGGACCCAACCCCCTCGATGCAAATTTCCGTGGTGTGTCTGCTCAAGCAGGACACAAACAAGGCCAGAAGATAGCAGAAGAGGTTAAAGTTTTCTTAGAAAGTGCAGGATAGTTTAAACCAAATTAAAAAGTTGTCTACAGGGCCCACACACCTGAACCTATTATAAATAATAAAATTTTAATAAAAAAGTCCGGTTGATATTTAAATTTTAAATAATCCTTGAATTATTATTTATTTTTTCAACTAAAAAAGAGAATACACTTGTTAATTACCTTAACCTAAATGCTAATTCCTAAACCTGAATGTTAATTACCTTTAATTCAATCGATTCTCAAACTGGCCACGTATTCATATCCCCTGGGTGAACTTTTACTACCTGTTTCATCGAAAATAATCTGGTTTGTTTTCCTGAAATGTTCTGCTGCCAGCTTCAAATGGTAAAGTGCAATACCCATATCAATCAAGATATATTTTTTCAGCATAATAGCCCTTAAAATGTTTGGTTTGACTACGTAAGCATGAATTACATGTTTATCCCCTTTAAAAAACCAGGGCTGACTGTTGGTTGCCGATGGAGCCAGACGCGCTGCCTCCAATAATTCACCCAGGTCTCCTTCAGTTTCCATATCGCTTATTTTAGAGAGAGGTTTTCTCTTGAATTCCAAATTACTGGTTCGGTGTAACTGCTGTGTATTTGTCCTTCCAAATGCCATTAAAATAACGAAGTCTAGATCTGAACTTTCCAGAACATGTTTCTTTGGTTTAGGGATTCCCTGCCAGCAACTACCTAAACCTTTGGCTGAAAAGAAGAGATCCATCTGCTGTAGCATAAACCCTGCATTGGTCTTATAACCCTCTTTATTTTCAGAGAAAAACGCAATATAATGGGGAGCCTTCTTCATCATCCGGGGATTAACATCTTCTGCAGATATGATCTTTAAATCTACTTCAATATCAACATATAATGGTTCTAAATTGTTAATCTGCTCAACAATGTTTTCAAGATCAGCACCATTCAGTGGGGTGAGATCATAATCTCTAATGGATTTTCTCTTGAATATTTGAGGGTAAAGATCAGCCCGGACCATTTTTTTATACCTCCATTTATATCCCATTGAAAAATATGTTGGAAATAGGTTAAAAAAAATAAATTTTATCTTGATTTGTATTTATCATCAAATCTACGCCATGATTTGGCAATATATGGCTCACATTTATCTAATTCTGTTAAAAGACACATTTTAATGGTTTCACTTTTAATTTCTTTTTCTTCATCGATCTTTTTATTGATATTGGTAAAAACCTGGTTTATAATATCCTTTTTTTCATCCAGACGGTATCCTGCATCTATAGTTGCTTTTTGGAGTGAACCTTTAATTTTATTTGGGTTGAATGATTCAACTTTGCCTTTCTTTTTTAATACTTTTGTCATGTGAAACCCCCTATTTGTAGTATGAGTATGTTACTAAATATCTTCTTAAGACATCTTTTCCTTGTATAAACAGATTTACGCAGTATAAACTGATTTTAAAATTTATTTAATACCTTAGACTATCTGGAAACATTGAAATATTGATTTACTTTAGGAATTTTCCATCATTCCCCATGATAAATATAAGTTTTATTACTAATTATAATTTTTCTTAAGATGAAAGTAAGTCTTAAAATTAAGGTAAACCTTTATTTATAATCCATTGAACAGTTAATTCCCATTAAATTGTATCTAATTTATTTATGCATATTTAAATAAATTAAACGGATTTAATACTAAAATAAATGGATAATGAACTTATAATTAGTTAAATATGGAATATTAAATATTATAGGCAAAATGCATGAAAACTCTCTCCGAAAAAATGAGAAAATAAAAAAAATTAGATCATTGATGCCACAGCAAGTACTGGTAACATGGTCATTAAAGTCAAATGTGGGGCATACGCCGGCGCAGTTTGAAAGTTATACTTTAACGTGGGCCATGTCTGAGTAAATGCGGTAATAGTAGCTAGAATCTGTAGTAAAACAGCACTGTAGAGCATGTAATAATTTCCATTGGCGATGGTTATTAGTGTAGCCACCAGAGCCAGTATTAATACCACGAAATGGGGCGCCAGTCGCATTCCATGCATCCTGAATGTTATGAACCCACTTACAAGTCCACTGGCCAGTATGGCTAGAATAATAACGGGATAGGTAACCTGCATTCTTTTCACCTTTAAATTTTCAAATTATGATTTATCAAATAATTCATTTACCTGAATAATAATCTCAAATCTTTATTCTCAGTGAAGCTTCATCTTCTTCAATAAGATATTTTAAGTTTTAAATCTCTCAGAATATTTTAATCCTTTATTTTTAGTTCTTTATTTAAAAGTTAACCACTGCATAGGTGGGATCTGAAAGTAACGTGACATAAGTTGCTGCTCCTGCCAGTTTACAACCATTTTCAAGGTCTTTCTGTTTGATTCCCCTAAAATTAGCACTTAACTCACACACGTAGATGGTTGCACCAGCATCAATTGCTTCGGCCATCAGATGATCCAGTCGGTCAAAGGCAGGATGTTTCACTGTGGCTGTGTTACCCTTACGTGCTATGCTTACTCCATCCATGAGTAAGAATATGCCGACCTTTTTACCCATGCTCAATGCAGCTTTGGCGAATATGAAAGTAGCATAAGCACGCTCTGCATTACCAATTCCATTACTTTGAACCACCAGAACTTTATCACGGTTAACTGAAGTTGTAGTCTCTTTTGAGTCTTTTTTATCCATTTTTTCGATTACAATGTAATGTTTTTCACCATCGGTTCCCTGATCCAGGACTTTTCCACCCATTTCAGGCAGGGCTATGGCTATGTCTTCAATGGTTTCCAGGTTGTTGTTTTTTAGCTTCACCCGATCCCCTTTCTCCATAGACCCCAGTTTATCACCGGCAATGATAATTGGTCCAGGACAGGTTTGGCCCGTCACGTCAAGTTCTTCCAACTTTTCCAGTCTCCCTGAATTTTTGACCAACCTTATCACTACTTCCTTTTCTTTGTGTTCTGCTTCTATTCCAAGCCCATATTTACTGGCAACTTTTTCCAAACCTTTTTCTGAACCTGGGCTGAGAGTTATTATAAGTCCGCCGGTAGAATCCTGTTTTAAGATGTTATTTACCATTATAGCTGCGTTTGGGGCTTTTATTCCCAGGAGTTTGATTGTTTTCATAGTTACACCTTCTAATTTCACACTTCTAATCTTTTGAATGCCCATTATGTTGAATACTCATTAATTTTCATTATAATGAGTTTAAGATTAGGAGATGTAGTGTTCATCCCCATTTTTCCTGGAATGTTTTTATAGCTTCCAATATGTCTTTGAGGTTTTCAGGTGGGATTCCAATAACCACTTCTTCATCACCAACACTAGCATATCCTCTTGATCCATTACATCCCAGAGTCATATTAGGCACACCACGCTCTTTCACTGCAATCACAGCATCGGCACATAGTGACTGTATTCCAGAGTAGTCACTGGATATTCGGCCACCTTTAGCATTAAGATATGCTTGACTGACTCTTAATGCCTGTTTAGGGTTGAGTATCAGTACCACAACATCGGGTTCAAAGTTTGCTGTTTCCAGTGGTGCATACAGGGAAGCATAGTATTCCTGGCTGGATTTGGGTATGGCCTCCACCGTATCCAGAGCCCCTTCTGGTGTTTTGAAGTTTCCTAACTTATGGTACATAGTGCCATCAGCTACACTGGGAGGTAACTGACCAATTCCCATGACCCCAGCTCCACCTTTACACATGTGTTCTAAAGCTGTGGCGTATCCTGTATCACCTTTGAGTCTAGCATTCTGGATGAATTCACAGTGCCTTTGGGTTTCAGGAATTTTTTCATAACCTTCAGGTATGTCTTCCTGTGTTTTAACCATTTTAACTGCTACTGGGCTTCCTTTAATTCCCAGTAATTGAATCAGTTCTTTTGCTTCAGTTTCATAGTACATCTTTTCATCTCCAAAATCTATACCTTATAGTATAACTATACGGTATAGTATAACTTACTCCATATAAACCTTTCCAAATCAGAACATGAAAATGAGGGACATCAGTAGAAAAATCATGAAACCCAATAGTAGACCTAAGTAACAAAAACACTGATCAATCATATTATAATGGGAAAAATCCAGTTTATCATTCAACAACCTAAAAATAAAAAAATGAGATAGGTTGAGAATAATAACACACCATAGGAAACTAGTAAAGCCATGATAAATTTTTATCCAATAATTCTAGCTTAATGGATAACTTTTCTTAATACTTGTAAAACTTATATATCAGTTGGCCAATAATTATACTATATAGTATAAAAAAGGGGAAGGCAAAGAGCATGAGCAAACCTGGTCCAGAACTAACTGATACTGAAAGACTAATCCTATCTTACATTAATTCCCATCCTCCAGAGGAGTGTATGTTAGATAAAATCACCAGAGGCACCAGCAGGAGCCGAGCCACCGTTTTAAAGTACTTGGAAATACTGAATGCTAAAGGTATTATCAACTATCGTTTTGTGGGGCGAAGCAAGCTATGGAGTCTTACTGAATTTTCTAAAACAAATAGAGATCCAGGACCATTAATTAGGTCAGAAAATACAGATAAAAACACAGATACACTTGCAAATGTTGCATCCCGGCTGCATAACTTAATCTACAAAGAATCAGACCTTAAAAAATTTATTAACAACCCTGAAACTTTAGTGTTTACCCTAAACCGTTATCATGACATCATAGCAACCAATGATACCTTTGAGACCTTCTTTAAGGGAAAAAATAACCTCCAAGAACTGGTTAATCCCCAGGAAAGGATTATAATGGATAAGGCCATTGATTCTGTGAAAGCAGGCCACAGTACCACCCTTGAAATCGATTTTTTAGAAAAATCAAATGTCTACCGACCATATAAAATTTCCATGCATCCTATAATTGAAGAAAATAATAAAATCACCGGAACCACTATCATTGGAGATGATCTTTCCCAGTCAAAACGCACAAAACGCGAATTAGAAATCCTTTTATCCATTGCTCGTTCCACCAGTTCCAGAGACCGTGGAGAACAACCCCTTAAAGAAGTAGTTGGGGGAATTAACGGGTTACTCCCCGCTGAATACTGTGGAATATTCCTTAAAAATGGAGGTAGATTGCATCTCCAGTATCAGATCCCCTCAACTGAAAACAGCACCCCTATGTTGGAGGACCTGGAAGGATTCATATCTGAAAGTATGGACTCCCTAGAGACCTTATCTGCTGTAAACGGTGATTTTAACTTTGAAACAGTTAAATCCCGCCTAAAAAATAGTTCGTTATCCATGATGCTCTCCGTTCCCATAATCAATGAAGATCATGCCATCGGCGCAATAGTACTATTAACCCAATCTAAATCTGTGAATTCAGTTAATATTGAGAATGTAGAGATGGTTGCAGATGAATTATCCGGGTTTTTCAAGATAAAAAGGTTAACCCATGAGAAAAATGAGTATATCAACACTCTGGTGGCTATGAATAATGTTTCATCGGTTCTTAACTCCACCACAGTGGAAGATGAGATTTTGACAAAATCAGTGACCAGCACCATAGACACTCTTGGTTTTGAAATGGGATGCATTTATCTTACTGATGATAAGGAAGAACTGGCATTAAAGGTCCATAAGAATTTACCTGAAAACCTGAGAAACATGTGCATAGCCGGGATTTTTAAGGATCTTTTCAAGAAAACGCTGGAAAATCAAAGTTTAGTCTATATTACCTCTGAATCTGCTGATTATGAACTGATAGATCCTGCTATAAAAAAGAATGGAGTAGAAACTCTTCTCATACTTCCCATAAAAAGTGGGGATAAGATCATTGGACTTCTTAACATGGGAAGTAGAAATGTGAAAACTTACAATCAAACCAGCCTTGAGAATCTTAGTTCAATTGGACTACAACTGGGTCTGGCTCTTGAAAGGTCAAGATTAGCCCTAGAACTTAATGAAAATGGTTGATTGAAATTATTAACCTGGATTAATAGAAAATATGCTATGAGGGATATAAAAAATGAGGGATTTGAAAAATACAGGAAATGAAAATTAAAAATGCTAAAAATACCGAACAATTTACGGGATAAAAATAAAGGTAAAAAGTTTTAAAAAGAATTGATTTTTAATATCTTTTTAATACTCTTCAAATGGTTGTACTATTACGAATCCCTGGCCCTGGAATTTTAACTGGAATGTTTCACCACTGTCTTTCCCTAGAAGTGTTTTAAAGTCCATATCTGTTTTAACAGATGGGCTTAAACCACCAGACCAGGCCACTGTGGCATTGGGATCTGTATAAACCGGTTGATCTGGATTTACCACCAATGTTATTGGTGTGAAATGAGTGGTTATGGCCACCATACCGGTTCCTTCCAGTTTCACGTGGAATAAGCCACCAGCTGACATTCCCACACCAGAGCTCATCATGGTTATGTCCCAGTCAATCTGTTCTTCAAAGGCCAGTAGATCATTTCCATTAACGTAAATCCTCTCATTTTGAAGGTTTAAAACAACGATTTCTTTCCCCTGATCTGCCAGGAAAACTTTACCCCTACCTTCCATTTTCATTAAAGTGCTTGATTCTCCGGTCACTGCTTTTTTAACGAACCGGTCAATTCCATGTTCTAAAGTTCCCTCTCTTTTAAAGCGGACATCCCCAGTATATGCTACCATTGCTCCTTTTTTGGACCAAACCTTACCATTGAGGTTTATGTTCAGTAAGTAGTTGTTTTCAATCTCGAATGTTTCACCAGAATCAACTTTCTCCATGGTCTTGTTGATGAAATCATTGACCGAATATTTACTGGAGGAACCAGCAACTGGTGCAGCGGTTGCTGCGGGTTGTATTTCAGGGGTTTGAACAGGCTCATCTATGGTTGTTTCCATTGATTCACCACAATTTGGGCAAAATTTTCCATTAACTTCAGTTCCGCAGTTGGGACAAAACATCTTCACACCTCTTTAAAAAATTCAATTAATTACCACTTAAATTAAGTTCTTAATATAATAATCTATTTTTTGGTAGTTAAATAATAAGTCCAGTACTGTGAGTTTGTACAGGTTAATAAATAATGACCATTACTCCCAAAGTAGAATAACTCTGCACAATTAACTCAACAAAGTTTTAATATCATTTATAATATCACAGATGGCAGTTTCAAGCAAGGATTCACCTAATTCACAGTCCACAGAAACACCCTGTTCTTGAACTTTACAGGCCCCTTCATCAATACCTTTATTTTGCTGGCGCGCCTGTTGAAGGCCAATCATCCCTACTTCAGGGTATTCATCAAACTGGCAATGTTCCTGAAGACAGGATTCATCAGCCATTCCCAGAACCACACCCATGGAAAGTTCCCCTGTACCTGCATGGGGTCCCTCAATTTCCACAATCTTGTTGTTAAAAATAATTTTAATGCCTAACTTTCTTCGAACGTCATTAAGATAATCTTTAATGGGAACATTTCCACCGTGACCATTCACCAGGACTACTGCCTCCAGATCCAAATTATTTCGGGCATTTTTTAAAGTGGGAATAAGTTCTTTTTCCACCAGAACATCTGCAGGCAGATGGACACCATGCTTAACATAATCATACTCAGTTGCAGCATATAATATGCCCAAAAATTTGGCTCCTGTACGAACCGAAGCTTGGAATGCCAGGTAAGATGCTATTTTGGAATCAGTGTCAATGGGAAGTGCAGCACCATGGTTTTCCAGGTGAGACCCAATGGCCATGATGCCTATTTTATGAACATCTGGTGAAACAATCCTGCCTGAGGAGTATCTTAATTTTACCATATTAAGCACCAATTTTTATAGGGAGTTTTTGATAGACATTATTATTTAAATTTTAATATTCAGTTTTAATATTCAGAGTTTAATAAGGCATTATTCTTTATTATAACTACCTATTATTCCAGAAATATGGTTGAACTCCATTAAATATGTTAAATATTATTAAATCCCTTTATTTAATAATATATCTCAATTAACTAGTAGATTCATTGCTTGTGTTGTTTTTTAGAGTCTTATGATATATTACAAATAATATTATCAAGAATATGGGCATTAAAATGTCAAGGTAAAGTACTGCTCCGGCATTACCCGCTGAGAGATTTGCTGTTTGCTGTATTTCATAGATGTGTCCTACGGCTGCACCCCACATGAATACGGCGTAAGCAATAATAGCTGGTGCCCAGAAATTCCTAAAACGTATTGCTAAAAGACCTAAAATACCATATGAAATGTTTGCAAATCCTACTTCACGCAAAAATGGCGAATAAGCCCATCCTGTTGATTTAGCCACCATTTCTGGGCTTAAAACTTGTATTAAACCACTGAATAAAGATCCAACACCAATTCCCACACCCAAATACCATAATAGTAATAATTCAGTTATCCGATTTAGGGATTTGGGCTTTTTACTTAAGAAAAAATGTATTACCGCACCTAAAAGAGGCACACCTGCGAATATATACCACATTTCCATTCTATTACCCCATTCATAGTATTATAAATAAAACATACAATTAAGCTCACCATTCAATGATAAACTCACATCCAATTTGATAGCTCACCATCCAAATGATTATCATCTACTCAAATGATAAACTCACATCCAATTTGATTGGAGCTCACTATCCAATTGTTTTAGATATTTTTATAATTTTTTATTTATTTCTGGATAAAAACATCACATCAAACAACAAAACATCAAAATTTGCCAGATTAAACATCAAGATTCCAGATTTTATCCCCAATATAGTGTAAGGTCTTTACTGCCTTGCCCTTATCTTTGTCTACCATTTCTTCTCCAGATATGATAGCGGTTCCCATGGCCAGGGGTTTACGATGATTTTCATCAACCACAATAACTGTATCTCCCTCCTGAATCTGAGGGTCAGCCTCCACAATCCCTGGGGACATCACATCGGCTCCACTGGTCATGAATTTCACTGCCCCCATATCCACCACCACCATGTGACTTTGGATTGGGTGTTTTAGGGCTCCTTTCAGGGTTGGAAATGGCTCCCCATCCAGGATAATAATAAGGGGATCACCATCAACCAGGATCAAATCAGGTAGATCGCTTTCTAAAATCTCTACCTTGGATTTAGAAGGTATCAAAGAGCTGTAAGGCCCCAGTTTGGCTTGAAAATCTTTTAGTTTCTTTTTTTTCAGATGATATCTCTTTTTTATTTTCAATTATAATTCACCCGATTTTAGTTTCCATTCTCACTTTTATATTTTTGATGGCGGTACATTTAAATATAAATCTTACCAACATTCATGGTATAGGAAAGGTGATAATAGTGAGTGTACAGAAGAATGTAAATACATCACGACCATTAGATGTTTTAGGTCGAGCCCTTAACTCTCAAGTGTTAATTAAACTTAAAGGTGGCAGAGAATTCCGCGGAGTTCTTGAAAGCTTTGATATGCATATGAATTTAGTTCTAAATGACGCTGAAGAATTAGAAAGCGGCGAATCATCAAGAAGATTAGGCGTAGTCCTCATACGTGGGGATAACATAGTATACATATCACCAGGATAAACGTAAGTCCCGGTTAAATGAACCGGGAGATATTATTAGGAGGATATTAAATTGAAAGGTACACCATCATTTGGTAAACGTAACAAAAAAACCCATATCCGTTGTAGAAGATGTGGGAAAAACTCATACAATGCCAGGAAGCGCTACTGTTCAGCATGTGGCTTCGGAAGAACCAAAAGAGTCAGGACCTACAGCTGGCAGAACAAGAAACTTAATGGTTACAGGTTGAAATAGATGGAAATTAGAAATCCCATCGATGTGCGTATCATCGTGGAAGGAGCTTCAGACGTGGAAAACGTCTCCCGGGCTTTACAGAACATTGCCCTGGGAGCGGAGTACCACATAACCATCTCCTCCATTATACCCACCACCAACCTAGACATAGCCAAAAAAGCAGTTAATGGTGCAGATATTGTTTTAATCGCCACTGATGTGGATGCCCCTGGAAGAGAACTGGCTGAAAAATTCCAGAAAGTTCTTAAAAAAGAAGTGGGTCATATAGAACGGATGAAACTCCCCTTCGGTCATGACGTGGAGTACATTGACCCCGTACTTATCAGAAGGGAAATTAAAAATGCCATAATTCGTTCTGGATTATTATCTATCGCTAACTTGGGACGTTTCCAGGAAATTAAAGACAGACTCAAAGAATCTGAAGCTAAAATTAAGGAATTGAATAAAGAAATTAAAGATCTGTCTTCTCAAAAAGATGAACTCATCTTGGAGAACCAGGAATTAAATGATTCCCAGGAAAAGCTGAAATTAAAACAGGAAAATTTACAGGAAGATTTTAAGGTTACCAAACAGCGCTACGCTGATGTGAAAAACCAGTACGGAATTTTAATTAATAAAAATTTGTACGAAAGATTCTCTCTCAGTGAACTATGGAAGGAAACCTTTAATGAGACCTTAGATGAAGAAGAACATATCACTTTTATTACCAGCGAATTTAAACCAGATAACATTACTTTAGGGCAAGGTTTTATAACTGCCCCATCTCGAAAAGATGCAGTGGATTGGTTGAAGGTTATTCGTACGGTGCTCATTTTTTACGATTCAAAAATTGAAGATCTTAAGGAAGAAATAGGTGATGAGAAATTCAACCCACACCTACTCAAGGAATAGGGTATTATGAATTTTTTCATATCTTTTTAGAAAATTACCTATGCTTAAGATAATAAGGGAGACTTCCAAGTGCAGGATAAATGCGGTATTGTAGGTGCTTATTCCCATAATAAGTCCCATAACATTTCCAGAGAAATATATTACGGCTTATATGCTTTACAACACCGTGGACAAGAGTCTGCAGGCATATCCGCCCATAATGGTGAAGAAATGCGTACCTACCGAGGTATGGGACTGGTCTGCGACGTGTTCAACAACGGTAATATCGAAGGATTGGATGGGAATGTGGGAATAGGCCATGTACGTTACTCTACAACAGGTGAATCACATATTCAAAATTCCCAGCCATTTATAAGCAAATTTGACATGGGAAACATTGC
Source organism: uncultured Methanobacterium sp. (assembly GCF_963666025.1). Lineage (NCBI taxonomy): Archaea > Methanobacteriati > Methanobacteriota > Methanobacteria > Methanobacteriales > Methanobacteriaceae > Methanobacterium > uncultured Methanobacterium sp. Next base: position 1,029,516 of record NZ_OY762552.1, read on the forward strand.
TATAGCTCATAACGGAGATATTATTAACTCCATGGAACTCCGGAGGGACCTGGAGAAGGAAGGAACAACTTTCCAATCTTCCACTGACTCCGAAGTTATCTGTCACCTCTTAACCAAGGAATACTCCCAAAACCATGATATGGTGGAGTCCATTAAGAAGGTTTCCAAAAAATTGATTGGTTCCTACTCACTGGTCTTACTGGTTAACGATGACCTGATGGTGGTAAGAGACCCCATCGGCATCAAACCATTATCACTGGGACAGAAAGAAGGAATTACCATGGTAGCCTCAGAAACAGTTGCTTTTGATGTGGTAGGAGCAGAATACGTCCGCGATGTGGAACCAGGGGAAATACTGCTTATCAACGATGAAGTGCATAGTTTTAAAATCCCCAAAAAACCGGGCACTCCCCGGGCCCATTGTATGTTTGAATACGTTTATTTCGCCCGGCCAGATAGTATACTGGATGGGAGAGTTGTTTACAGGGTAAGAAAGAACATTGGAAAAGCCCTGTTTAAGGAACACCCTGTGGATGCAGATGTGGTTATGCCAGTACCGGACTCTGCCATTACTGCAGCCATAGGTTACTCTCGTGCTTCCGGAATTCCCTATGGGGAAGGATTGATAAAGAACCGTTACATAGGACGTACTTTCATCATGCCAACCCAGGAAGAACGTGAAACATCCGTCAAACTCAAAATGAATCCAATAAAGTCTGAACTGGAGGGTAAAAGTATAGTGCTGGTGGATGACAGTATAGTGCGAGGAACTACATCTAAAGCCCTGGTGAACGTGCTTCGTGAAGCAGGAGTGAAAGAAATCCATTTACGCGTAGGATCACCACCCATAACCTCTCCATGTTATTATGGTATTGCCATGGCCACCCATAAGGAACTCATAGCATCAGATAAGAATGTGGAGAAAATAAGAAAAACCATAGGTGTTGATTCACTGGGATACCTCAGTATAGACTCCCTGGTGGAATGTATTGGAATCAAAAGGAATGAACTGTGTCTGGGATGCCTCACAGGAGAATATCCAACAGAGTTACCAGCAAATATTGAGGAATATGAATCCTGCAGGTGTTAAAATTCTGCAGGTTTAATTTTTTATTAATATAACACTGATTTATCAGTAATTCCAAGCTTAACCATAATATAAAATTATTTGAGGAGTTTATTGATCTGTTTATCATAATTGATTATCTAAACCTCATTTAATTATTTAAATCATTATATGAATGATTCAACCCCATAAGAATCATTTATCCCAATATAACGATTCAACCCCCCATAAGATTCAGTAAAATTCATATAACAATTCAACATCCCTAAAACATCCATAAGATTCATTTAACTCAACTACAATGATTTAACCTAAATTTAATTATTTAACTTCATCAAACATTCAAATTTGTAATGCTGATTTTTTTATACAAGATAAGGTGATTTTATGGTCGAATTACTGGCACCTGCCCGGGACTTTGCAGCCCTGGAGTCCGCCCTGAAAAATGGAGCAGATGCAGTTTACATAGGGTTAAAAAATTATAACATGCGCGCCCACACTGCCAACTTCTCTTTAGATAACCTGGATGATGCTGCAGAACGCTGCCATCATTATGGGGCTCGTCTTTATGCCTGTACCAACACAGTCATGCGAGATAGTGATATAAATCATTTGAAATCTATTTTACCAAAAATTAAAGCTGCAGGAGCCGATGCTATAATCGCATCAGACCTGGGTGTTCTTAAGATCGCCAGGGATGTGGATGTTGATGTTCACCTGAGTGTTCAAGCTAACATATCCAATTTGGAATCTTTAAAACTCCTTCATGAACTGGGAGTTAAAAGGGTGATTTTATCCCGTGAACTATCCTTGAATGAGATAAAAGAACTCAGCAGTGAAAGTCCCATTGAAGTAGAGGTTTTTATCCACGGAGCTATGTGCCTAGCCATCTCCGGGAGATGTTTTTTAAGTTCCTACCTTTACCAGAAGAATGCCAACTGCGGGGAGTGTCTGCAACCATGCAGGAAAGAATGGAGCTTAGTCTCAGAAGATGATAATGATAATACACTATCTATAGGATTACCCGGGAAGAATGGTTTGAAAGAAGATGAAGGAAAATTATTAGCCAAAATCAATGGATTCAAAGGCCATATTTTAAGTCCCCGAGATCTTTGCACCATCGAATATATACCCCAACTCATAGAGGCGGGAATTTCTTCATTTAAAATCGAAGGTAGGGCCAGACCTGCTGATTATGTAGCTACCGTAACCAGAGTCTACCGGGAAGCAATTGATTCCTATGAGATGGGTGAATGGAAATTCCAGGACCGCTGGTTAGAGGAACTCCAGAAAGTTTACAACCGTGGCTTTGATACTGGATTCTACTTCCAGACCCCTTACAAAACCAGTAGCTACAACCAGGCCACCCATTCCAAACAGGACATAGGGGAAGTGGTTAATTATTATTCTCAAGCGAAAGCTGCGGAGATAAGGCTCTGGAACCCCCTGGAAGTGGGTGATGAAATTATAATACAGGGCCCCACCACTGGTTCCATTATTCAAAAGGTAAAATCAATGCAGATAATGGGAAAAAACATTGCAAAATCAGAAGGAAGAGAGAATGTAGGAGTCCTCCTTGAAGATAAAGTTAGACCCGGAGATCTGGTTTACCGGCGTGTTGAAAGAATAGAATAAATTATAATAAAATAGATTATTTTTTGATTAGCTTATAAATTAATCTTCTAATTATACTCTAATTAACTCCTAATTAATATCTCCATTTTAATATCAGAATAGGGCCAGTAAATTGATTTAAATGGTCAATGAATCAATTATGAGTTATTATGGATTAAAAGATAAAATAAAAGGGATAACTAACCAATTACTTGGCCTTTTCCCCAAGATCCATGTTATCATCATTACTGTTTTTTAACTCCTTTGAAGGTGTTTTTCCGTCCATTCGATTGCTTAAAACAGCATCCTTGAAGAACAGACAGGATACAAGCCCCATTATACTTATAACCAGCCCAGTCAAGTATACATTGTGCACAGCCAGATTCATGAGATTTGCGGGAACTTTACTGGCCATGTTAATGTCCATGTTAATGGTGAGATTCACTATCACCCCAAATACAGGTAAGGCAACTGTGGCTCCAATATTCCTGAAAAACTGCATTGATGCAGTTCCAACTGCTATTTCTCGTTTGGATACCGCATTCTGTACCGCCACGTTGAAGATGGGATAGGTCATACCAGTACCTGCCCCCAGTATTGCCGAATAGATCACCACTTCCAGGATACCCGTACCAATTCCCATGGTGGAAAGTAAGGCCATACCTCCAGTTAGGAGTACGAATGCCCCTACTGCCAGTTTCTTATAGGTACCGGTCTTGGAGATTATCTGTCCGGCAATAATGGAAGAAAATGTTAAACTTAGAAGCATGGGAGTTATGAGCACTCCTGAAAAGGCGGGGCTTAGATTTTGAACACCCTGCATGAAAAGGGGCAGGTAAATAATTCCACAGAACATAACTGCACTGGCTAGGAACATGGCCACTGCTGAAACATTGAATATGGAGTTTTTAAATAAATGCAGTGGTAAAATAGGCTCTCTTGATCTTTTCTCAACATAGGCAAATGCAACAACCATAACCCCTGCGAATATAAACAGAGATACCAGGAGATATTGGGGTATGGCTGGGTCCCGTATGAATGTTAAAGCCAAAAACAGAGAACTTAAAGCTGCAGTTAATGTGATTATTCCACCGTAGTCTATTATCCTCTCCTTAACCACCTCTTCCATGTGGGGGAAGTAAGAGCGGAGGATGTATATGGCAGCTATGCCCACCGGTATGTTGATGAAGAACACCCATCTCCAGCCCATGAAACCAGTGATAACCCCTCCCAGGACCGGTCCCAGGACGTTGGCCAGGCCGAATACTGATGAGAGGATTCCTGCATATTTTCCACGCTGACGTGGGGGAAATATCTCGGCAACCACTATGAATGGGATGGTCATGAGTATTCCGCCACCAATTCCCTGAATTCCCCGGAAGAAGGTGAGTTGCAACATGTCTCCAGCAAAACCACAAAGAGTTGAAGCAGCTATGAATAATGCAATACCAAAGACCAGGATCCTCTTACGACCATAGATATCTGAAAGCTTTCCTGACAGTATTATGGCCATAGTCGAACATAAGAGGTAAATAGTGAAGGGCCATACATAGTAAGCCATGCCTCCCAGACTACTAATGACCTGAGGCATGGCCGTACTCATGATGGAGTTATCCAGGGCACCCACCAGAAGACTGATCATCAGCCCTGCCATTAGCACCTTTACCTCGCCAGGTGCTAATTTTCCGCCTGAACTTCCATTATTATCATTAAAATCGTTATTATTCATTTTTAACATCCCTTATTTTAAATAAGAGTTTTTTAATGGTTGTTACTGCCGTGAAAAGTTCTTCCATTTCAGCATCACTCAGGGAAGAGAGGTTATTCAACATGTTTTCCTCAACTTTAACCCTAGCTTTTTTCATGAACTCCATCCCTTCAGGAGTAATAGAGATCAAAGTTACCCTGCGGTCTTTTTCATCGCCTTTACGTTCCACCCTCCCATCTGAGACCAGTTTATCAATATGAGAGGTCATGTTAGGTCGGGAGATATACAAATAATCACCAATAACTGATATGGGAAGACTCCCCTGATCCATCAAAAGCCCCATGATCTGATAGTAGGCCGCTGAAGTTTGTTTTTCCTTAAAATCCTTTGACGTGCGAACCTTCTGGTAAAAGATCGGGAAATAAATCAAAAGATCATCCAACATTGTTTCCATTTTCAAGTTTTCATTTACCATGATTATAACTCCCTAATTTCAAATTTGATAAAAATCTCTAGGTTTAAATTTAATAATTATTCAAATTTTTTCTTTCCAGTAATCTCCTTAAAAATTTCCAGTAATCGCCTAGAACCTATGATCAATATGTATATCCAGAAATGATTAACTTAGAAAATAGTTAAACTTCTGAACTATTAATTAAATGAACTATTCATTATTTAAACCTTTCCCTTTATAATCCAGAAGTATTTAAAAAAAAATCCATAAATGTTTAAAAAAATATCTGCAAACCCCAACACTAGATAAAAAAGAAAAATTTTATTCCCTATAAGGTTATACTAATTAGGAGATATGTGTTAGAATTAAAGGCATAGATTTAATTATAGTAATTTGAGAATTGTTCAGGGAAACGGAGTTGATATGATGAAAATTCAGGATGCCATGGAAAAAAACGTAATCAAATTCCAAGTGGACGATCGCATCGTTGATGTGGCTGGAAGCCTACGTGAAAACAAGATCAGCGGAGCACCAGTGATGAATAAAGAAGGCCATCTGGTGGGAATCATCAGTGAAGGCGATATCATGCGACTCCTTGAGATTCACTCCCCCCACATCAGATTGATCCTGCCATCTCCACTGGACTTAATTGAACTACCGGTGCGTATGAAATACGAGATGGATGAGATAGCTGAAGACATGAACAAGGCTGCTTCTGTGCTTATTGGCGAAATTATGACCAAAAAAGTGGTTACCATTGACCCTGATTCAGATATTAGTGATGCTGCCCAGCTCATGGATACCCATGATGTTAAACGATTACCAGTTATGGATTCTGATGGGAAAATGGTGGGTATTATCACCAGGGGAGATATTATCGGAGCCATGGTGAGGGGATGAGTAAGAGCAAGCACATTGCCATTTATGGAAAGGGAGGTATTGGTAAATCAACCATTGTCTCCAACCTGGCTGCATCCTACTCCAAAGAAAAAAGCGTTCTGGTAATTGGCTGCGACCCCAAGGCAGACACCACCCGCACCCTGGTGGGGAAAAGAATCCCTACCATCCTGGACATCTTAAAAGAAAAAAAAGGCGCCCAGGAGGAAGATGTCCTCTTCCAGGGATACGGTAATGTGATGTGCGTGGAAAGCGGGGGCCCCGAACCTGGTGTAGGCTGTGCGGGGAGAGGTGTTATCGTGGCCATGAAACTCTTGGAGAACCTGGAGGTCTTCAACAAGGACCCTGAAGTTATCATCTACGATGTACTGGGGGATGTGGTCTGCGGAGGATTCGCAGTACCCCTCAGGGAGAACTTTGCCGATGAAGTTTACATCGTAACTTCCGGAGAGTACATGGCCTTATACGCGGCTAACAACATCTCTAAGGGCATAAAAAAGCTTAAAAGTAACCTGGGCGGTATCATCTGCAACTGTAGGGGCATCAACCGAGAGTTAGAGATCGTGGAAGAATTCGCCCACCGTATTGGGAGTAAGGTTATAGGGGTGATTCCCCGGAGCGAACTGGTCCAGGAAAGTGAAATTGATGCCAAAACAGTTATGGAAAAGTTCCCAGAATCAGAACAGGCCCAGAAATACCGGAAACTTTCATCAGCCATTTTAAATAACCAGGACTTTGTTATCCCTGAACCCATGGGTGCTGATGAATTCGATGAATTTTTCAGGGGATTTCAGTAACTCTCAATCCAGATCTTCAAGGGTTTTAATCTCTAATTCTAATTTTTTAAACCCTTCCAGGCAGTTTAAAGTGGCCTGGGACTCATTTTGAAAATAGAATAAGTGTGCAGGGCAGTTGCAATCAGAACAACCAAATCCCTTTATTTCCTCACCTTTGAGAGCTATTTGAACTGCCAGCTCACATTCGTGTTTAACACCATCATCACTGTAAAATACTTCTGTTACCTGAGTGTTGGGGCTGTCCAGGAGGTAATCCACGTGCCAGTGCATCTTTTTATTTTGCCGAAGGTGTCTTCTGATCCTCCCCTCCAGAGAGTTGAGTGCAGATCCCACATAGATATAACAACCCTTTTTAAACTGGATTTCTCCTTTTTTACCAATTTTTAGGGTTTGATTTTGGTTTAAATTTATTAAAAGACAGTAAGTTCCCTTTAAAATAGTTTTTCTGACCATGGGCTGCTCACATTCCCAGTTTATATCGAGATTTCTGCACCAGATTCCAATGGGATGAATTTCTCCCCAAATTCCTTTTTAAATAAGCATAATGCATCGAAACCTGTGCAGTGACCCAGGGCAATGATTTCAGGGTTTAGTTTTTTAAAGGATTCCACTGTTTTTTGAATCCTCTCTCGAGGGGCATCCATGAGATGTGATCCTCCCATAACTCCATATATATCATCCTGGAAGTATTCGCTGACCGAATTCAAGATGTTAACAATGCCCTTGTGGGCGCATCCAGAAATTACAACCATTCCATTTTCAGTTTTAATTACTAGATTTAATTCATCCTTGAATTTATCTGGTGAGCACTTTCCATTTTCCATAACCTTCAGATACTCAGGTATGGGTTCAAAACCAGAATGATCTTCAACCTGGTTGAAAATCCACATATCCTCACTAATTCGGGTATTTTCACCGATCCATTCCAGGTTAAGAGTTTCCACATTAATACTTGTGGGGAAACCAACATAACGCTGTTTACCATCCAGTACTGCATATTTCTGACCTAATATCTCAGGATGCATGTAAAATTTGGTTTTACCACCATTAATGCCAATAGTATCTTTAATTGCTGAAATGCCTCCAGTGTGGTCGTTGTGACCATGACTCATCAGCACCCCATCCACTGCGGTGATTCCCATGAGATCCATGTTATTCTTCAAGACAATTGGTGTTTGTCCAGTATCTACCATGAAATTGGTATCATTTTCTTCCACCAGTAAGGAAAAGCCATGCTCGGCATATAAATTTGATTTGAGCCCTGCCCTGTTATCTACTACACATTTCATCTTCATGGAACCACCAGGAATATTTTTATCTTGTTTTCCTTTTTATCTTGTTTTCCAACTTATTCTTGATTAAATAATCATAAACACTAATCAATATTATTCTGAATATATTAAAATCAATCCATAATTGGAAGATCAGCTTAATTTGAAAATTAATCAGAGGACATTAAACCAATGCAAAGTTAATTTAAGAGATATAAATCTAATTTAAAATTAATCAAGGATATGAGTCTGATTTAAAACCTGATCAGGGAATTAAATCTGATTTAAAACTGATCAAGAATTGAAAACTAATTGAAAACTAATTCAAAGGATTCAAACACTAATTCAATCAACATTTTCATAATAAACTATCACGGTGATTAAATGGAATACACATTCAAGGCCAAAGGACATCACAACGTAACCTCCAAACATAAAACCACATTCGAAGTAACCCAGGACACAGAAATGGGATTGGCAGCAGATTGTATTGTGGGAGTATCATCTAATGTATCCTTAAATGATCTTCCTCTCCAGGTGAGGGAGGCCATTCAGGATGAAAATACATTGATTCAAGTAATTCTGGAGACAGAAAATGCAAAGGATATCATTAAAGGATTTGGACATCCCCAACTGACTCTGGATCACCCCACTGATATGGTGTGCCGTAAGAGTGATTATACCTGCAGTCGCACCCTGATGATACATGCAGACAAGGCAGCAGTTGATTTAGATAGTGATTTAATAGATGAACTTGTCTCTGGAAAAACATTAAAAGTTACTATAATTGTCTGAAAATAAAAATAGAAAATAAAAGAAGTCCAATAGAAGTGCAGGGGACGGGATTCGAACCCGCGAAGAGACTAACTCACTAGGCCCTCAACCTAGCGCCTTTGACCGCTCGACCACCCCTGCTGTGCTGATTCTCACACAAGAGAGTGAAGCATACCATCTTCTCTCACTTACACTATTTAAAGGTTACCGTTACTGATTGGAACAGTATTTAAATGGTTTAAAAGCAGTTTATATGAAGAAGAAAAAACTTATAATTATTACAGAGTAGTTTCATGTATTAAGAAGTAATTTAATAACTTCAATATAATTGAATAATAAAAATTAAGGCGTAATTGAAAATTAAATAGATGTTCAGGATGTTTTCATTATGGAGGCAGTTCAATCCACTCCCCATGGAATAATGGTAATGATAGAAGTATCCCCTAAATCAGCTAAGTTCCAGATAGCTGGTTATAACCCGTGGAGGAAGACACTGGAAGTGAAACTCAAATCACCCCCAACCAAGGGAAAAGCCAACAAAGAGCTCATGAAGGAATTTACCACTTTAACTGGACATACCACTGAGATCATTGCCGGACATAAAAGCCGCCAGAAAACTCTGCTTATACATGATATGGATGAAAACGAGTTTTATAAAATTATAGAGGATTTAATTTAATTATTCTGTTTTATTAGCCTAAAATAGAAATTAAAACAAGGATTTAGAATAACAGATTAAAATAAAGGATTAAAATAAATGATTGAAAAAAATAGGATTTGAAATAGAATAGATATAGAGGTTTCCAGTTTTAAACTTTGAAACCACTTTAATGCTGAATAAGCCTAAAAAAGTTTAATCAAAGAATTATTTTATAAATATCGGGAATAATTCTCTTTATACCATTCCACAGTCTCTTTTAATGCTTCTTCGAATGAATATTCTGGTTTCCAGCCCAGTTTCATTGCTTTAGCAGAGTCCAGTGAGTAACGGCGGTCATGCCCCAGCCGATCATCAACAAATGTTATCAGGCTTTCTGGTTTGTTCAATAGTTCCAGTATGAGGTGGGTTATTTCCAGATTATTTTTCTCATTTCCTCCACCGATGTTGTAAACTTCTCCCAGTTCACCTTTAAGGAGGGCTGTTTCTATTCCTTTACAGTTATCCATCACATAGATCCAGTCTCTGACGTTCTTCCCATCACCATAGACGGGTAGAGGTTTATCCTGCATTGCGTTTAAGATGAAAAGTGGTATCAGCTTCTCCGGGTACTGGCGAGGCCCGAAGTTGTTACTGCTCCGGGTGATGATGATTGGTGTGTCATATGTCCTCCAATATGCCCCCACCAGGAGGTCTCCACCGGCTTTACTAGCTGAATATGGGCTGGATGGGTCCATATTGTTCTCTTCTGTGAATGATCCTGATTCTATGCTCCCGTAAACTTCGTCAGTTGATATCTGCAGGTAACGTTCCACATCGTATTTTCGAACATTTTCCAGGAGATTGTAGGTTCCAATAACATCGGTTTTAACGAACACACCTGGATCCTCTATGGATCGGTCCACGTGGGTCTCAGCAGCAAAATTAACCACCATGTCACAGTCTCGCATTATCTTAGAGACCAGTTCCTCATCTGCTATATCCCCTTTGACAAATTCGACCTTATCACGGATTTCCTTGAGGTTCTCCATGTCCCCGGCATAGGTCAACTTGTCCAGGACCATTACTTCATAATCATCGTTAGTACAGAGGTGGTGTACGAAGTTGGATCCTATAAATCCTGCACCACCTGTAATCATTATCTTCATATAAAATCACCAGTATCCTTATTTGCCTAAGCATTATCCCAGATATTCATGTTACTCTTATACTCATATCTGCCCTTTTTACTCTTATATCCATACCTAACTTTATTCTATGTCCTATAACTACCAATACGTCATAGGTTACCCATGTTTTTTACTCTTATCCAGTATCCAGTCATAGGGGATTTCATCGGTGTCTGGATCAAGACGGTACTCATCAGGTTCATCATAGTTAAAGGGTAATGTGGGCACACTTACAAAAAAGGCGGTTTCAGTACCAACTGCTTTAAATCCATGGTAAACCAGTGGCGGGACACTTATGAGCATTGGATTTCTGTCTCCAACAAAGAATTCGTTAACCTCACCATAAGTTGGTGAATCTTCCCTGCTATCATACAATGCAACCTTCATCATACCGTTGACACAAGTGAAGTTATCAGTCTGTTTTTTATGGAAATGCCACGCCTTCACCACGCCAGGATAGGCTGTGGTCAGGTAAACCTGTCCAAATTCCTGATAAATATCATCATCACATCTTAATATTTCCATGAGCCATCCCCTTTCATCAGGAATGACTTTAAGTTTCTTTACTTTTACGCCGTCAATCATAAATACACCGTTTATTTCTTCTTGGAAAGCTTTATATATCTCTCTCTTATTAACCATTACTATAGATGGTTTCTGGTAGCTGGATGTAATGGGTTATTAAGCTCCAAATTCCAGAGTATAACAAGTTACATAGAACATCCCCCAACTGCCAAGAATGATTTCAGGTTATTGATTTATAAAGAAAGATTGATGTAAAAAGGTTATTTTAGAATATAAAATGGTTTAAATAAATGGTTTTAAAATAGAATACTCAAAAATCATCATTATCTATTAATCAAGTCCCGGATAAAAATTAAAAAAATATGCTGGGCATACTTAGAATAATTATTAGATGAAGAGGCAAGATCATGAAAGCTGTTATACCCGCTGCAGGACTCGGAACCCGGTTTTTACCGGCCACTAAAGCTCAACCAAAGGAAATGTTACCAGTTTACAATAAACCAACCATACAGTACGTGGTGGAAGAGGCTGTGGCCTCTGGAATTGATGACATACTGATTGTTACTGGTAAGGGAAAAAGATCCATTGAAGACCACTTCGACCGTTCCTTTGAACTGGAATACTCCCTCAAAAACTGTGGTAAAATGGATTATCTGGTAGAAGTAGAGGCTATATCGGAAATGGCTGATATTTATTACGTTAGACAGAAGCAGCAGAAGGGACTGGGAGATGCCATACATTGTGCCAAGAAACATGTCGATGGCCAGCCCTTTGCCGTGCTCTTAGGTGATACCATAAGTCAGGCCAAGGTTCCATGCACCCAACAATTGTTGGATGTTCACGAAAAGTATGGTTCATCTGCCATTGCCATTGAAAGAGTGCCCAGGGATAAAATTGAACGTTATGGAATTATCAAAGGCCAGCAGGTTGAAGATTCTGTATATAAAATTGAAGACATGGTTGAAAAGCCTAGAGCTGAAGAAGCACCATCTGATCTGGCCATAACCGGACGTTACGTACTGGAATCTGATATTTTTGACCATATTGCAGAAGTGGAACCGGGTGTTGGTGGCGAGATACAGCTCACCGATGCCATGAGGCAGCTGGATGAAATCTACGGCCACATATTCAATGGAAAAATGTATGACATTGGAAACAACGTGGAATGGCTGAAAAGCTCCCTGGAGATTGCCCTGCAGGATCCTAAGGTTAGTGATGAGCTAAGGGAGCATATGAAAAATATTTTGAAATAAATATTCTCTTTTTTATGAAGTCTTGGAATAAGGAACTCTTTTTAATTAGAACTTACCTCAGTGCTGTAGCTCTTCTTCAAATTCAGTATTTTCTATGTATTTTAAGTTCCACCACTATTCATAGAGACCAAAGAACAAATACGAAAACTAATTGAAAAAAAACTTCAAAAATGCTCACAATCGTTAACTTATGCTAAAAAATGGTTAAAAAATTCTTAAAATAAAGATTATTCAATAACTATAATTAGATTTTTTTTATTTTTCAGAAACTATGATGTCTTTGTTTAACATATGAACCATCCCTATCATGAACCTCATCACCCACCAGTGCTGGATTAAAGACACATAACAACTTAAGGTCTTTTTCATAAGCTCGAAGGTAATGACGGTCGTGTTTGTCCAGAGCATACATGGTGCCGGGTTTAATGGGATAAACAGCACCATCATTTGTTGTTTCAATTTCCCCTTTGCCATCTACACAGTAAACGGCTTCTACATGGTTTTTATACCAAATTAAAGTTTCAGTATTGGCATAAATTATGGTTTCATTGAAAGAAAATCCCATGTTGTCTTCTGCTATAATGAAACGCTTGCTAACCCAGTTATTATTTTCAGCGAAAACTTCTCGACTGCTACCTTCAATCTCCTCGACGGTTCTAACTATCATTATTCAATTCCCCAATCATTGCTTCTCTTTTTTCTAAAACCGTTTTAATTGAATCTTCAACTATGTTTATACCTTTTTTAAGTAAATCAGGTTCAATGGTTAATGGAGATAGGAATTTTAACACATTATCCTCTGAACCTGCCAATTCTATTAGCAGACCTCTTGAAAATGCTTCTTCTGCTACTTCACTGCAGAAACCTCTTAAAGGAATTTCAAGTCCGTATATTAGTCCTTTGCCACGTACTTCTGCTTGAATTGCAGGATATTGGTTTTTTATTTCCATTAACCTTTCTTTTAGTATTTTTCCTTTACTTTCTACAGCTTTGGAAAGGTTATCATTTTCCCAGTAGCTTAAAAGTTTTGAAGAGGCTATGAAAGCAAGGTTATAGCCTCTGAATGTACCGGTATGTTCTCCGGGTTTCCACTGATCCAATTCAGATTTCATTAGTACCAGTGATAATGGCAAGCCCCCTCCAATTGATTTAGAAAGTGTTATAATATCTGGGTTGATCCCGGAACTTTCAAAACTGAAAAAACTTCCACTTCGGCCGTTTCCTACTTGAATATCATCCACAATTAATAATATATCAAAATCTTTACATATCTGTTCGATATCTCTTAGCCATTCATCACTGGCCACATTTATGCCGCCTTCAGCTTGAATGGTTTCCAAAATTATGGCAGCGGGTAAGTCCACTCCACTGCTTTGATCTTCCAAGTACTTCCGGAGATAATCTGCGGTATTAACCTCATCTCCCAAATAACCATCAAAAGGCATGAAACTTACATTAGTTCGGTTTATAAATGCTTCATCTCTGTAAAATGAATTGGCAGTTACAGCCATGGACCCCATGGTCAGCCCGTGGAATGCATTGGTAAATGCAATGATATTACTCCTACCTTTAACTATTTTAACTAGTTTCAATGCGGTTTCAACAGCATTAGTACCGGTAGGTCCAGTAAATTGTATCTTGTATTCCATATGCCGGGGATGTAATATAATATCGTAAAATTTCTCTAGAAATATTTTTTTGGCAGTTGTAGCTTTATCCAGACCATGAATAATCCCATCTTCTTGTATATATTTTATTAAAGCTTCTGAAACCAGGGGGTTGTTATGTCCATAGTTTATGGTTCCTGCACCTGCAAAAAAGTCAATGTATTCATTTTTTTGTTCATCATATAATTTTGAACCCTTTGCTTTCTGAAATATTACGGGGAAACTTCTTATATAACTACGAACTTGTGATTCATGTTGTTTGAAAGTTTTCATCTAATCACTACTATTTTAAACGATATTTTCACATTTATTGGAATATTTTCTCCTATTTAGTTAAGGGGCCTATTCGAAGAAGTAATTCCTCTTCATGATTCGATTTCCCAAAGTGGGCACTGGTGAAAAAGGGGAATTTCAAAAGATTAGTATTCAGTTGAGAAGCTATTTTCACAAATAAAGACATTGATGCTTGATTTGAGGGTGTTACTGTCGTTTCAATGAATTCAACTGATTTAATCTTGTCTTTTTTGAGTATATCCATTATCATTTTGGTTGCCAGGTTTTGACCACGCATAGCAGGATGCACTGCTACTTGCCATATAAAAAGAGTTTTTTTTTGATTGGGATTAATGTAAGCAGATATAAAACCAATTATTTCATCATCTAATTCTGCTACTATGCTGGTCTGATCAAAATGAGCACATATCAGCAGATAATTATATAATGAATTAATATCGAGTGGCTTACTTTTTTTTACCAGATGGTAAATCTGATCCCCATCGTCTATTTGAGGTTTTCGAATATTTATTGGCTTATTTTCATCATTTTGCGAGCCCATGTATTAACTTTTTTTCCCATCCTTTAAAAACTATTCGATAAAAATGGTCGTTTAGGGTGTTTTAAACTGTATTTAGCTGATCAATAAACGGATTCTAATTCCCGATCATTATCAATAAGCTGAACCTAAGAAGAAGATTATAAAAATCTTTCTTTTAATTCTTTAATATAAAAAATGAGGAATAATTAAGCTCTAATATTGGATATGATGTGTTTTGTAATTTTAAAAAAATTATTTTTTTTGTAAAATATTTTTGAATATTAGGGGGATGTTATGATAAGCTGTGACAAAATTAATTGTAATTTCCAAGTCAAATAATTTGATATTTATTTTTAATTAACTAAATTTTCATTTTAAAAATTTTAATCAGTAATAAGAAAAAATAGAATAAAAGTAAGTGTTATTTTAATAAATCAGTAATTTAATGAATCAGCAATGGAGTAAATCAATTGAAATACCTTAAATTTCAATCAGATTTAATTATCCTTCTTATACCACTCCCATGCTGTGGTAATGATTTTAGTTAAATCATCATATTTTGGTTGCCATTTGAGGATTTCCCTAGCCTTCTTTGAACTTCCAACCAGGATGGGCGGATCACCGGGTCTTCTTTCTATTTCTGTGGCTTTTATTTGGTTACCAGTAACTTTTTTGGCTTCTTCTATTACTTCCCGGACGGAAAATCCATTTCCATTTCCCAGGTTGAAAACTTCACTCTGACCCCCTGCTTCCAAGTATTTGAGGGCTTTTATATGGGCATCTGCCAGATCAGTTACGTGTATGTAATCCCTGATACAGGTACCGTCCGGTGTGGGGTAGTCTGTTCCAAAAATCTTAATATCTTCTCTTTTACCTGCAGCAGCGTCCAGTATGAGTGGTATCAGGTGTGTTTCGGGATGGTGTCTTTCCCCTACATCTTGTTCTGGATCTGCACCTGCTGCGTTGAAGTAACGGAGGGAGACATAACGAAGACCATAGGCCCGGCTGTAGTCCTTTAAAACCTTTTCCACCATGAGTTTCCCCTGGCCGTAGGGGTTTATGGGGTTTTGAGGATGGTCCTCGGTTAAGGGGATTTTCTGAGGGTTCCCATAGGTGGCACATGTGGATGAAAAGACCAGCTTCTTCACTTGGAACTCATTCATCACCTGGAAGAGGTTCAGGGTGTTTCGGAGGTTGTTGAGGTAGTATTTCTGGGGGTCTTCCACTGATTCCCCTACATAGGTGAATGCTGCAAAATGCATCACTGCTTCTATCTCATATTTCCGGAAAACATCTCTGATTGCTTCTGTGTCCCCTAGATCCACTTCTTCAAAGACTCCCCACTTCAGGAAGTCCTGGTGTCCGTAGCTCATGTTATCCAGTACCACTGTTTCGTATCCTGCCAGGTTAAGCTCCTTATTTGCATGGGAGCCAATGTATCCTGCCCCTCCAGTTACCAGTATCATGGCTAAAGGTTAGATTTTATTACATATTAAAATTTGTAAAGGTTATTGCCATTATTCTCAATTGCTCTCTGAATTGATAGTACACGTTCACATTAATGTAATAAAATTCAAAATTTACAATCATCAATGAGTAAGTCTTGATATTAGTTAATGCATTAACCTTGGTCCCATACCATGTCTTTAAACTCCAGTTTTCCCCCGCACTCACACCTTTGAGGGAAATCCTCCGGTGAACCACCTGTTTTAATATTGTAATACCTGTTACATTTAGTACAGACCATAAAACCATTGTTGTTTGTTTCTTCGGCCATTCTCCTTTCGGCTGCATTCTTTATATCATTCATAGCAACCTGCATCACAAAAATTACTGAAATCAGCATAGTAAGTGTCCAAGCCAATACAATATTATCTAAACTGCTAAAAATCAAGGAAAATAATATTAAAAATAACCATTGAAAACCAATAACTGCACACATAAGAACAATGTAAGTTGTTGTTATGTTAATCCCACTTTCCTCACGAAAATTACCATATATACTAAATAAAAGCCCAATAAGAATACCATACAAATACTCTGCTGATTTAAATAATAAAACACCAATTAAACAGCCCAAGATTATCAAAAATCCAGTATAAATCAGTATACCTTTAGCCTTATTCTTTTTAATCTCATCTATAAAATTTCCATAGATTATGGAGATTTTACGAGGTTCAATTGACTTTGAATCCACTATCATACATCTATGCACCAGTACTACTGTCATGGATGGAGCAATAGCTAAAAGTATGATATTGGAATAATTAAAGAAAATTGAGGGTTTAATTAAAGCCATGCAAATTAAAATACACCACTGTAAACTATTTATTATAAACATTGATGCAAAGTAAGTCGGTGTTTCGCCATTTTTAGCGGCAAAAACTCCCATAATCAACGTTAATCCCACAGTAATCATGAATAAACCTAATAAAAAAGATTTAAATTGGATATATATTACACCATAACCGAAAATTACGGCTAATAGAAATAACACCCCTATTAAATTTAATTTTTTCAAATTATCACCAAATAATATGTTTATCTACGAAGCGGATGATTACCCCATTCCATTGACAATGTATTTTAATCCTTCTTCAGCGAAATATGACCCAAAAATTCCCCTAAAAACCTTACACCCAAAAAGTAACTACTTGAAACAGCCATTACTGTTATCCCTCCAAAGATCTTTCCCCACCTACAACTATGGTCACATCTCCTTCCTCATCACGAAAAATAATTCCCCCTTCGTAATTTAGTAAAAAATAATATTATATAATATTTTCGATTAGTAAGTTAATAATTTATCATTTAAAAATAAATAAGAATACAAATTTTAAATTATATTCCAAGCCAATATTATCCATTTTTAAGTATAACTGGTTATTTTATATATTAAAATTATAAATCATCTTTAAAATTGATTTTAACCGCAAATATTATACATTATTACATTTAATTGCATTCGTGGACGAATCCTACTGCAAAAAAATGATTACACCCCTCCAGTCAATTCTCAGGAGTAATGGAAATAGTTTATATATAAAATGAGTTTTTCCTTTAAAAAGACCACCGTAATTTAATAAAGAATATTTTTATCATAAAAATCACCTAATTAATAAAAGAAATAAAATGTTTTTAACAGATTAAAGATTAGGATTACTTTAAGGGGATAAAATGCACTTTAAATATCTTTTAATTATCATCTGCATCCTGACAGTGGCTGCTTCCGGTTGCACCAGTCATGACTTGAATCCATTAAACAACTCATCAGTATCTTCTTCAAACAACAGCACCACCTCAGTTCCAACAACCACTACTTCCACTTCTACTGGTTCCAGTGATCAACACGTTGAGGTGAGTGGTAAATGTTACAAAGTGGTGGATGGAGACACCATTGATGTGGAAGGGGTGGGCAGAGTGAGATTTGTGGGAGTTAACACTCCCGAAAGAGGACAAGCAGGATATCAAACTGCTAAGGACTATGTAACCAACATGTGTCTGGGTAAAACCGTGGGGCTGGACATTGACAATGCAAAAAATAAGGATAAATATGACCGTACCCTGGCAGTGGTGTATGTGGATGGTGTGAATCTCAACCAGGAGCTCTTGAAGAAGGGTTATGCTGAGGTTATGTACATTCCACCTTCGGAGTTTAATCCGTATAGCTGGTTATGATTTGGTATAATATGGGTAGATTTGAAAAATGATAAAATTTTGAATGAATGATAAATACAATGCTAATTGGACAATGCTAAATTGGCTTTTAAAAATAAAATTAAGGGCTGAATTTATAATATTCCCCATCAATAAGCTTAATCTTCTTTAAAACTTTCTTATATTCCAGAGAGGTTATCAAATTGTACATGGCGATGCTGCTTAATCCCAGCTCCCCGTAGAGTAGATTACCCTCTAAGATTGTTCTGGAAATGTTCCCGGAATCATCCACCAATTTTTTTATTATTTCCAGGGATTCCAGTTCAGCTTCGGAGAACTTTTCAATTACTTCCACTTCTTCTGTTTGTTCAGTATCAGCCATATCCTCAATATGAGTGCCATTCATATTCTCAGTAGGAGTGCCCTTCATATCTTCAGTAGGAGTATCACTAACCTCAGAACCAATATCCCCCACATCAACAACCTCAACAGAGGATATAGTATCGTTAACAGTTACAGGATCAACAGTAGAAGAATCAATATCCCTCACATCCACAACATCATCAGAAGAGTTAAAATCATTAACATCCCCCACCTCATCATGTAAATCAAGATTATTTTCAACTGTTCCCTCTGGAGATTCATCTAAATGTGTTTTTTCAGGAACATCGGCACTTTTCTCATTACTTTTACTTCCCCTGTTCTTCTCCAGAGTTATGATCCCATCCTGGAGGGATATGTAATTTTCAGTCTCCAGGTGTTCTAAAATTGGGTTAAGATCTTCTTCAGACGCGTCCAGGTCCAGTTTCAGGATTTTGTATGGAACTCCTCCCTGGTATTCTGCACTGAAATATTTAATGCCGTTTAAGACCCTTTTTTGTTGGGATGTGAGGATGTTCATAAATATAGATTGGTTATCGCCATATATTAAAATAAAGTTTAAATCAATGGGAATAAAATATAGGTTATAATGAATGATCATTACCCGCTTATTTATGATAAAAAATGATTGAATGAGATTTATATTAATTTTGAGGGATTAAATGCTGGATTCACTCTATGAAAAAGCTTTAAAAAAGAGAGATAACATCCATCAAAAATTAGAAGGAATTGAATACTCCCGGGTAGATGCTTCCCCACAGTGGATTGATTATCCCATAGCAGAAAGTGGCTTGGACGTGAATATTGGTGCAGGGGATGGCAGTATAAATAAACGCAAATTCCTGCCATTCATATTTTACGCCATTGATGCCGAAGGAATAATTCACTCCCCAGAGGGTCTTAAAAAGATTGAAAGCTCTGAAATTGACATCATATCCCACCATAAATATGTTGAAGACCGTTTAAGGAGTTATATGGGGATATTTGAAATTAAAAATGCCCTGAAAATGTTCAATCAACATGATGTTGATTTTTTCCTATTTGATGGATCTATATTGGGCAATCTCATACGACCTTTTCCCATTGAAAAAGAACTTGAAGAACAAGTTAAAGAGATAATTAGGGAAAAATATTTACCCCTTCTCGAAGAAAAATTAATGAACTCTTCAGACGTTGAAATAACCTCATCTAAATTTGTTTCAAAAATTTCCAATGAATTTAAGGATGACACTGAGGCAATGATCTACCTGGAAAACCTGGAAAACCTCCTGGTAATCAGTGACTTGATGAAAGAAAACAAAAAAATCGTGGCTATATCCAAAACATCCACCAGTACCGAATATTTCAATAGAAAAATACCGGATATCGCTATATTCGATATGCACAGTAAAAAACAGGGCTATTCCAAACCAAGATACTCCAATGTTTCCGAGATTAAACGTGATTTTCCGGTTAGAAATAATTTTCTAAAGAGTTTGACCTTCACCATTTTCTATGCCAGATTAGATGATCACAAAAACATTCTGAAATTTGAATTACCGTACCATGCCACTGAAGGAGATATAAAAGATTTGCTGAAGTCCATTAAAAATATAAGTGCAGAAGGATATCCATTACTCTTAAAAAAAGCACATAATGATGTTGTAATCCGTAAAAATGACCTGGAAAACCTTTCCAAGATAATGGGATTCATGGAGAAGAGTGGGAGGGAAATGCTAAATGAATGAAATCATTGGAAGATGCATAGGAGAAACATCCCTGGTTAATGTGAGTTTTATCTCCAAAAAAATGCCCAGGGTAGGGGAATACGTCTCCCTAAAATATGATGGAAAGAACGTCCTGGGGATGATCGAATCCCTGGTGAGAGGTAGTATTTCCATTAACGATCAAATATACGACCCTCTGACCATCGAAAAAATCAAAGCCATTGAAGGGGACGACCATTACGTTAAGGGTAGTGTTAAAATACTGGGAGATATTGATGATGACCTGCGCATTCCCCGAACACCGGCTCCCCCTGGAACCGAGATCCAGGTGGCAGATTCCGAGGTTTTAAAGAAAATATTCAAAGTGGAAAAATACGGTTTAAAACTGGGGAAGTTAATAAGCCAGGAAGAAGTAGGTGTAGAAGTTGACATCAACAGGATGGTATCCAGACACCTGGCAGTTCTGGCAATGACCGGCGCAGGAAAGTCAAATACTGTATCAGTCATTGTGGATGGTCTTTTAAATGTTAATGGTAGTGTTCTGATATTTGATATGCATTCTGAGTACGTGAACACTGATTTTGGTACTGATAAAGTCAATGTAATAAGACCCCAGATCAACCCCCTCTACCTGTCATTTGGTGAAATCAAAAAATTATCGAACATACCACCCAATGCCTACGTTCAGGAAAGATACTTCTTAAAAGCGTATAAATCCGCACGGAAAAGCCTCATGCAGGGCTCACCCACAGGAAAAGATTTCATTGGATTGATCCAGAGCAAACTGGAAGGTTGGTTAGCTGAATCCGAGGATCCAGATGCTAAATCCACCAATTCCGCAGATAAAAAATCAATAGCAGATGTTTTAAACAAACTGGAACACATGCGGGATAAGTACGGGAACATACTCAACCTGGAAGCAAAGGATATAATTGACAGTCTGAAAGTGGGAAAAGCCAATATATTGGACCTGGGACCGGTGGATGAATTTGCATCAGATGTGGTGGTTAGTCATATCCTCCGGAATGTCCTGGCCAGTCGTAAAGAGTTTTTAAGAACTGGAGATGGTCTGGAATTCCCAATATTTTTGATCCTGGAAGAAGCACATATTCTGGCCCCTCAAAATAGGAAAACAGAATCGAAAATGTGGATAAGCAGAATAGCCCGGGAAGGGCGTAAGTTTTCGGTGGGACTGTGCCTGGTGAGCCAGAGCCCCAAATCACTGGACTCTGATGCCCTGTCACAGGCCAACAACATGATAATATTACGCCTGGTAGAACCAACCGACCAGAATCATGTGCAGCGTGCCAGTGAAAGCTTGAGTGATGACTTAATAGCCCAGCTTCCATCTCTGAATATTGGGGAAGCCATAATACTGGGTTTAATGACTCGCATCCCCACCCTGGTTAAGATAGATGAATTCCAGGGGAAGATCACAGGAGGAGACCTTAACATTGTGGAAGAATGGTCAAAATCCCACCAAAACCAGGAAAAACTCCTTGAAGAACAGAAAAGAGAATATGATGATCTGGGAGGAGACTACTGATGCAATTTGCCCATTTAGCTGATACCCATATGGGTTACCGCCAGTACGGACTTACTGAGAGGGAAACTGACTTTTTTGATGTTTTCGACCAGGCTATTGAGGAGATAGTTAGTGAAAGGCCTGACTTTGCCATTCACTCTGGAGATCTGTTTGAATACTCAAGACCCCCAACCAGGGCATTACTCACTGCGCAACATGGTATTTTAAAGTTAAAAGAAGCAAAAATTCCAATTTATGCCATAGCTGGTAATCATGATGTTGTAATGCGTAAAAATGCACTACCCCCCCAAATTTTATACAAGGACTTTGGTCTGAAACTTATAAGCCCTAATAATCCATTTTATGTGACAGATGATATTTTTATAGGTGGATCACCCTACACATCGAAATATCACTCAAAAGCATTAATTGAACGACTGGAAAGAATTGAAAAATCATCCCAGAATTATGAAAAAAGAATTCTGGTCTTACATCAGGGAATCGACCGTTACATTCCCTATGAATATGAGCTTAAAATTGGTGATGTGCCCCAGAGTTTCAACTACTGTGCATTTGGACATATTCATGAAAGGGTGGTTGATGACTTTGGAGCGGGTAAGCTGGCTTATCCCGGTTCTACTGAGATATGGCGCTCCAACGAGGTTGAAGGTTATAAAAAGAATGGTAAAGGATTTTATTTGGTGGATATCAGTGGTGATATTCCTGAAATTGAAAATATCAACCTCAAACTCCCCCGGGAGTTTATGAAAGAAACCATTCTGGCCAGTAAACTTCAAGAAGAGTTATCCAGGATTAATCAGTATATCAGTAGTCTCCAGGAAAAACCCATACTCATGTTAACTGTGGAGGGAGGAAATTTCAACCGTTCCGAAGTGTATGAAACTTTAAACCAGACATTATCTAGCTCTTGTCTTACAGTACGGCCTAATTATCATCCAACAACTATTAACAATGAACCAAATCCTTTTGAAAATGGAAAAGAAGCTTTAGATATTAAAAAAATGATTGAACATAATCTTGAGGATTTTAACAGCGAAAAAGTTAACCAATTGGCAACCGGGCTCCTGAAAGAGCTTTCTGATGGAGATTTCAAGACTGCCCAAACCATAGTCCAGAATTTCTACGAGGATTTATATGATCATTGAAAGTCTTCACATTAGTAACTTTAAATCTCACCGGGACACCCGTATCGAGTTTGATACAGGGATATCCATAATAGTAGGTGGGAATGGTGCTGGTAAATCCAGTATTCTTGAGGCAGTGAGTTTTGCACTGTTTAAACAGCACACCAGTAAGAGAATTGAACAGCTTATAACCATTGGCCAGAAAAGGATGTCAGTTGAGATCCAGTTTACTGCCAATGGCCGGACTTACCGGGTATTGAGGGAACGGACAAAAACATCTTCCAAAGCCATTATGAAGATTAAAGAGGGTGGAAGATTCCAATCATTGGTTTCAGGGGATAAACAGGTGACTCTGGAAGTTCAAAACCTTCTGGAGATGGACGGAGACCTGTTCCTCAATGCAGTCTACGTCAGACAGGGAGAAATAGCAGATCTCATTGATAAAACCTCTTCTGAAAAAAAACAGATGATTGGAAGACTTCTTGGTATTGATTCCCTTGAAAAGGCCTGGAAAAATTTAAAAGTCATCCTTGATAAGTACAGCGAACGAAAGATAAGGTTAGAAGGAAAGATCGAATCTTTTGAGGACTTTGAAACTGAATTTACTGCTAAAAAAGATAAAAAACGTGCACTGGCCTTGAAAATTAAGGATATCAACCTTAAAAGAGAGGAAAATATTATTGAATCTAATCTTCTCCAGGAGAAGAAGGAAATTCTGGATAAGAGGAGTATGGAATTTGAAAATACCAATACACTCCTTAAATCCAAAAAGGATTTCCAGGATCAGCTCGAAAAAAGCTTAAAAGATCTTGAAGGTCAGTTAAATGAAATTAGCCTTAAAGAAGAGGAAATTACCAGAATAGAACCTCGGTTAAAGAAACTAAACGTTTTAAAAAGTCTTGCCGAGAAAAGTAAAGAGTTAAAAGTTTTACAGAAAGATAAAAAAGGAATAATCAATATTTTAAACGATATTGAACGTTTTGAAAATGTTTTAAATGAAAATGAACAGTTTTACAATGATTATTCTGATTTAGACAGTGAAATTAACAATTTACAGTATGCTAAGGATCAGTTTGAGGGAAGCAGGATACTAATTCAACAGTACACCGAAAGAAAATCTAAAATTGAAGGAAAAATGAAGCAATCCCTCAAAAAAATACGGGATGCTCTTGAAAAATCCAATCAGGTTTTAAGTACTAGTTTTGCTTCGGTGGAAGAGTTTGAAAACCACTTATCAACGTTTAAACCACAGTTAGAAGAACAGATCAGGGAAGCTTCTGATTCTATTCAGGATATTAAAAGGGAGCGGTCCAACCTACAAGTCAAAAATGAGAATCTGGAAAAACCTATAAATGAATTGGAGCAGGTTAAAGACCAATGCCCTATCTGTAAATCAGATATAACTCCCCAGAAAAGGGAAGAGTTATTAGCAGATTATCAATCAGAAATAGAAGATAACCAGGAGATATCAGGGACTTTGAAGGTAAGATTAGAGGAACTTGAAAGCAAGAAGAGGATTTTAGATTCCCAACAATCCAACATTCAGAGTATAAATCTGGGAATCCTGAAGGAATACTTAAAATCAGTAAATGATCATCAACAGGAAATTGACAACATTAACTCTAGTCTTCAGGAACTTCAAAAGAAGATAGTTATCCTGGAGAATATTGAAAAGGATATTCAACAACATAAATCTCAACTGGCGGCCATTAAAGGAAATTATGAGAAATATCTCACTGCTCGTGGTTCTTTAGAGTCCCTGGGCGATTATGAAGAACAAATGGTAAGGTTAGATGAAATGAATGCACTGATAAGGGATTTGAAGAAAAATATCAGTGCTCTGATGGAAATTGCAGGAGACAGTGTGGAAAACCTCCCTGATGAAATAGCCTACCTTGAACAACTAAGCAGGAAACATCAGCACTTACTGGGGCAAGTCAGTCAGAAAGAGTCCCTAGTTCAGAGAATTGATGAAAATCAAAGGCAGATCCAGGAAATCAATGAAGAATTGGACCAAATCCAAAAAGTGATTGATGATTTAAATTACAATGAAGAAGCCCATGAAAGGGTTAAAAAGGAATGGAAATTGAAAAATGAAGAATTAATGGAGCTGAGTGGCCAGAAACAGTTGTTGGTCGGACAACTTGATCAACTATCACACTCCATCCAGGAGATAGAACAGAAACTGGATTCCCTTAAAAAATATGAAAAGGAATTGAAGAATTTAAAGGACTTTTTAAAGCTTTTAAACATCATAAGGGATCTTTACAGTAAAGACGGTGTTCAGAAGGATTTACGGAACATATCCAGGCCACTTATTGAGGAAAAAACAAGGGAGTTATTTGAAAGATTCAACTTTGAATACTCTGATGTGAGGTTGGATGAGGATTACGACGTAACAATTTATGGCCCCAGCGGTGAAAGCAGCTTGGACATGATCAGTGGCGGGGAAAAAATAGCAGTTGCCCTTGCCCTGAGATTAGGAATAACCCAGGTACTCTCAGGAGGCAGTTTAGAGACTATAATGCTGGATGAACCCACCATTCACCTTGATGCCTACAGAAGACAGGAACTAATTGATCTGCTCAAGAAGATGTCCATTATACCCCAGATGATCATCGTTACCCATGATGTTGACCTGGAGGATGCTGCAGATAACATTATGAAGATTGAAAAGGAGGATGGTGTTTCATTTCTGGTGGAATCTTAAAATAATTACAGATCACCATTTGAATTTAAAGAATGTTTGAATTTAAAGAATGTTCGAATTTAAAGAATGAAAAAAATGGAGTTTAAGGGAAATTAAATCCCATAAACTCCTTAAATTATACTTTTTCCCGAAACTATACTTTTTCAGCAGAATATAGATCAATACCTAATTCTTCAGCTAGAATATCACTAACAGCCACACCAAATCCTTTAAAATGGTCAGTTTGCATATGGGTGTCCAATACTTCTTTGTTTTCCCATTGTTCAATCATTACCAGTGCATCCTCATTTTCAGTGCTGGCATATAGATTGTAGCTGATGCATCCCGGTTCTAAACGGGTGGATTTAATCAGATCCTGGGATTTGGAAATAAGTTCATCTCGTTTACCGGGTTTAGCGGTTATAGTAGCGGTTACTATGATCATTAGGTCATTCCTCCATTAATTTCATGATTCATCTTAAACTTTAGTCTAATAAATCAATTCATGCTTATTGAAATCTTTATAAATCAGACCACTGAGAAACCACCATCTACAAAGATGGTTTGTCCGGTTACATAGGATGATGCTTCTGATGAGAGGAATAGGATTGGGCCATTTAATTCTCCTTTTTTAGCTGGACGGTTGAGTGGTACAATCCTGCTGTAGGCTTCCAGGAAATCATCAGATTTGAATAAGGTATCAGCAGTCATCTCAGATTCAAATAGACCTGGACCAACCGCATTTATGGTAATTCCATATTTACCATAGGAACAGGCCATACCCATGGTCAGACCACGAACAGCTGCTTTTGATGCATTGTACACGTGACGTATGAAGACATCATTCTTATCACCAGCCACAGAATTGATGGAACTGGTATTCACGATTTTTCCATAGTTATTTTCAATCATGTGTGGGATGACGTGTTTTGAGACCAGATAAATTCCTTTAACATTTACATCCATTCCCTTATCCCAATCTTCAACGCATAAATCACATACACCCCCACGGATTGCCACACCCGCATTGTTCAGGAGAATATCAATTTTTCCAAAATAGTTGATGACTTCTTCAATTGCATTTTCAACGCTTTCCTCATTGGCTACATCACACTGAACTGCAAGGGCTTTTCGTCCTGTTAATTTAATTTTATTTGCCAATGCCTCTAACCTGTCTTTTCTTCGGGCTAGAAGAGCAACATCCGCACCATTTTGTGCATAAGCCATTGCTGCATCTGCTCCAAGACCTCCGGAAGCACCGGTCACAACTGCCACTTTCCCCTTTAAATCAAAACAATTTTCCATTCAATCCCTCCTGATGTGTTTTTAGGTTAAATATACTCTCTGTCAGACATCTTCCGAGTTGATTACTCGTGTGACATATAAAAATGGAATTTATCCCTTATAAAAATAGCGATTGTTCTGTTTGTAAGTAATATCTTTCAACGATTAGGAATTTATGGAATAATTTAAAATAAGAGAATTATAGGCAATATTAGGAGATTTAGAATAAAAAAGTAGAGAGAACGGTAAAATAAAAAAAAGAAAGAATTTAGTTTAGGTAAACTCAATCTTCATTTTTCATGGTGTCCCATAAGATATCTAAATTAGACTGCATCCGCTCCCCTAATGGCATGGCAGGCATTCCAATCCACATTAGAACTGTCCCCACCATGGCAGTCTGGATAAGTAAGGAATATTTAGTAGAGTCAATATCTGCTCTTAGTATGCCTTTAACCATACCATCATCAATAACTTCCTTAATGAATTCCAACAGGTTATAATAGAATTCAGTATAATGTTTGCTTATGATTTCATACTTCTGAACACCCTCAAACAGTAGGAGGTGCAGGGTCCGGTAATCTATTTTTTCAGCACTTTCCACCAGTTGGGTGGTGGTGTTAATAGTTGAATCATCTCCAACAATTAGCAGTATCACAGTTTTTAGTTTTTCTTTGTGTGTGCCCTCAAAATCTCTGATTTGTTCTATGGTGGAGTTGAAATAGTTGAATATGTATTTTTTAATCACTTCAACCAGTAATGTGTCTTTACTATCAAAATGGTAGTAAAATCCCCCGGTAGTAATATCCGATTTTTTTATAATCTCATTCAACGAAACATCCGCAAATCCCTTTTCAAGGAAGAGTAAAAAAGCTGTTTCTAAAATCCTAGATTTTGTATCCATAAACACACTTCATAAAATTATACAATCATTAAACCTTTGAGCATTTTCCAACAACACCCTTATCAAGTACTATTTAAAACAAAAGTTAATATATTTTCCTTTTTAACCACAAATTAAAAAAATAATAATTAACCTCTTTTTTTGTATAATTCCAATATTAATGATTTAGGTTGAAAAATGTTAATAAAAGAGTTAATCATCATAACTATTTTAAGATAATCATTATAAACCATTATAAATTAGAAAATGCGTTAATTAAGTTTAAAATTTCTAATAACTATTTTAAAATATATTTTACTATTAATTACCATTATTTCAATTAAAATCCTTGATATGATACTGATTTATTAAAAATAAGTTAGTATAAGTAGAATAAATCTTAAAAAAAAGAGAACACTCTCTACAAATAAAGACTATTAATCATTGCAAACAGAACGTTCGCTATGTTTATATATGATGATCTCGTTAGTAGTGGTATTGAGTCATTAATTCAAAGAGGTGAAGAAAAATGAAAGGATTTGCAATGCTAAAAATAGGAGAAGTAGGATGGATAGAAAAGGAAAGACCAGAATGTGGACCCCGAGATGCAATTGTTAGACCTACTGCATTAGCACCATGTACTTCTGATGTGCACACTGTTTGGGAAGGAGCAATAGGTGACAGACATAACATGATTCTAGGACACGAAGCAGTGGGTATAGTAGATGAAATAGGAAGCGAAGTACAAGACTTCAAACCTGGTGACAAAGTAATTGTACCTGCAATCACTCCAGATTGGGATTCAGAAGCATGCCAACGTGGTTTTCCATCACAAACCGGAGGTGCATGTGGTGGATGGAAATACTCAAACTTCAAAGACGGTGTGTTTTCAGAATATTTCCATGTCAACCTGGCAGATAACAACCTGGCTCTTCAACCAGAGGGAATGTCCGATGAAGCAGCGGTTATGATCGTGGACATGTTGAGTACTGGATTTATGGGTGCTGAAAACGCAGCAATAGAACTTGGTGCTACAGTAGCTGTCCTCGGTATCGGAGCAGTTGGACTCAGCGCTATAGCTGGTGCAAAACTAAAAGGTGCGGGGAGAATATTCGCTGTTGGAACCAGACCCATCTCAGTTGAAGTTGCTAAAAAATATGGTGCAACAGATATAATCAGTTACAAAGACGGAGACACTGCTGACCAAATTCTAGAAGCAACCAATGGAGTGGGTGTTGACGCTGTAGTAGTAGCTGGTGGTGGTCCTACAATTTTATTAGACGCATTTAAAATGGCAAAAGCAGGATCTAAAATCGCCAACATAAACTACTTTGGTAAAGGACAAGGTGAAGCTGACACCGTGCCAATACCTCGCGTAGAATGGGGATTCGGAATGGCTGACAAAGACCTGATCACTGGTCTATGCCCTGGTGGAAGAACCCGAATGGAAAGACTGGCCGATCTTGTGACCTACGACCGTGTAGACCCAACATTAATGGTCACCCACACATTCAAAGGATTCGATTATATTGGAGAGGCTCTTGAACTGATGAGAGAAAAACCACGCGACTTGATCAAACCCGTCGTCCTAATGAAATAAAGATAAAAATTGAATTCTTCCTTTTTTTAAAAAAACAAAAAAAATGGAGTGTTAAAAATGAAGATAGCAATAATTGGTGGAACTGGTGGACAGGGCTTAGGGATTGCAATAAGATTTGTGCAAGCTGGAGAAGATGTTATAATCGGTTCAAGAACATTAGAAAAAGCTCAAGCAGCAGTTGACAAAGTTAATAATCTTTTGAGTGATGTGGGTAATCTTAAAGCCGCTGAAAACGCTTCTGCTGCAAAAGAAGCAGAATTATTAGTTTTGACTGTACCATTAGCAGCTCAAAAATCAACTTTACTATCAATCAAAGAAGGGGCGCAAGGTAAAACATTACTGGACGCAACTGGACCTTTAGAATCAGCCATAGGAGGTTCACCAATAAATTACCTTGATCTTTGGGATGGTGCTGCAGCAGAAAGATCAGCAAAAATCCTGAAAAACACCAATGTAATCTGTGCATTTAACAATATCAGCTCAGCAGCCCTGATGAACTTCACCGAACCAATAGACTGTGACTGCCTCATTTCAGGTGATGATGTGAACTCTAAAGTAGTGGCCACAGAATTAATTGAAAAAATCCCCGGTGTGAACGTTATCGACTGCGGACCGTTAGCACGGGCTAAAATCATTGAAAAAATCACACCACTCCTTATCGGATTGAATATACGAAATAAAACACAATTTGGAGGAATAAGAATCACAGGATTAGATAAATAACGTATATAATCTCATTGGGAGTAAAACAATGAAATTGGAAAACAAGGTTGTGCTGGTTACTGGTGCAAGTTCGGGTATAAGAAATGAAATTGCCAAACTCATTGCAAAAGAAGGTGCATCTGTTGTGGTGGTTGCCAAGAGGAAAGAAAACTTAGAAAATCTTGTCAATCAAATAGAAGCGAACGGTGGGAAAGCTATTGCTGTTGAAGGAGATATTAACCCCGATAAAACAATCCCCCATGCATTCAATGCCGCTGCAAATAATTTTGGGAAACTGGATATAGTCATTAACAGTGCAGGAATAGCTGATATAATCGCTCCTGTTGCAGACATGGGGGAAGGCATTTGGGAAGTTGATCTTAAAGTTGACTTGACCGGAGCTATTTAAAAAAATTGTTAAAAAAATAACCCCCAATTATTCACTGAACTTAAAATACCTGTTCCCAAACAGGAAACTAGATGAAAAGCCAGAGTAGCCCTATTTATAGCCTCCGACAATGCAAAAAATAGTAATAATACTGCCACCCCGGGCTACTTCCGGTTAAATTAGGGCATCAAAACCATTTCTCGCTCAAATGTATCCATTGATGCCCTGTTACTCTGTTAAAATCATTAATCTAATAAAATTCATTTCATATTTATTAAACTTCACCCAACACTGTGAAATCGTACATAAAAAAAAATCAATAATCAAATTTAACAGTTGAATAGGGCATCTTACTATCGCCCATGCCCTATTTAACTTTAACCCAGTTTAAATTCAGATATAATAAATTAATAAATGGATTAAAATGGTAGTGTGTGAAAATGAACAAAACAGCGCTACATGAAACCTTAGAAATAGAAAAAAGTAAAATCACCTGGCCTGAATGTAATTCCAGAGGATTAATAGATAATCCACAGAATAGTACTATAACTGTAGGGATCATAGGCTGCGGTGCCATAGCAACTATAATCACTGATTTTGTTTTAGAAGGAAAAATAGGCATTGATCTGAAATTCTTTTATGACCAGGACTCTGAAAGGGCTGGGAACTTATCATCTAAGGTAGATGGAATAGCAGTTACTTCTGTTAATGATATGTTGGACCAGGTCGATCTGGTGATTGAAGCCGCATCACCTCGGGCAGTAGAAAAATTCATCCCATCTGCCATTGCCCATGGAAAAGACGTTATTATCATGAGCATAGGTGCTTTAATAGACAGAGAACTGAAAGAAGAGCTTGAAAGTAGGGCAATGGAAAATAAATCCCGAATATATACTCCATCCGGAGCTATTGTGGGTTTAGATGGCATCAAAGCAGCTTCAATGGGTAAAATCACAGGAGTGAACCTGGTAACCCGAAAACCACCAAAATCACTGGGAATGTCAGTAGACAAAAAAACCACAGTATATGAAGGTAAAGCCACTGCAGCAGTGCGTAAATTCCCTCAGAATATGAACGTGGCTGCAGCTTTAAGTATTGCCTGCGATAGAGAAGTGGATGTGCAGATCATAGCTGACCCCACAGTGAAGTATAATATCCATGAAATCCAGGTAATTGGTGACTTTGGTGAGTTTAAGACCACCACTCAAAATAGGAGCTGTGCCACCAATCCAAAAACAAGTGTTTTGGCCGCATATTCTGCTATTAAACTCCTTAAAAGTTTGAATGAAAATTCAAGGATCGGTACTTGAACATTTTTTATTTAAGTGTTTTATCCAGATTACTATTTTTATTACCATAACATATCCCACAAATCTGAAATAAGAACTTAATATTGGCTAATTACTATTTTTAGGTATTCAGTGGGGTTAAAAAAAGGATGGTATTTAAAATAATATATTATTTTAAATTTTAATAAAAAGTTTAAATCTATAAAAAAATTTATTGTCCATCCTTCTCTTCCCGATAACCACTTTCTCCCCGGTACCAAGATATAAATACTCCCACAAAACAGAGGACCGTGAAAACCACAAAACAGATATGTATACTTCCCAGGAGTGGAATGTATTGTTCTGGTGTGATCTGCACCCTACCCAGTAAAAGGGCGAATACGAGGGTGGCAATCCCTATACTCATGGTCTGGCCTATGAGTCTCATGGTGCTCACTGTGGCTGAGGCCACTCCATAGAATTTCCTTTCCACTGAGCCCATTATTACATTGGTGTTGGGTGATGAGAAGAGTCCGAATCCCAGTCCCAGTACTGCCAGCCCTATGATGATATTAATCAGGGATGTGTCAGAACCAATGAACGTGAAGGTGAATAAACCTATTGCAACCACTGCCATCCCAGTAGTAGCAATAAGACGGGCGTCAATCCGGTCTGACATTCGACCTGCCAGAGGTGCAGTTATGGCCATTAGTATAGGCTGAGCCACCAGTATCAGTCCAGCAGTCTGGGGTTCAAATCCCCTAATGTACTGAAGATAGTAGCTTAACAGCAGAGTTACCGCGAATGTAGCACTGTAGTTGATAAGCGCTGCTATTGAAGAAAATGTGAAGGAGGTATTTTTAAACAATCGGACATTAAACACCGGGCTTTTGCTCCTGAGTTCCCATCTGAGGAATGCAAAAAATCCTGCAATTCCCAGAACTAACATGATCCAACCATCAAGTTGTGGGAGACTGGAGAATCCATACATGACTAAAAACAGCATGATACTGTAGAGTATTGAACCCACCCAGTCAAATTTCTCTCCGCGGGAGGCAGCCCATTCATCTTTGAGTTTCCAGAATACTATGGCCACTACCAGGAGGCCAAACGGTATCATTAATAAAAATAAACTCCTCCAACCCAGGTACTGGGTCATGAGGCCACCAATTACCGGGCCCAGAGATAATCCAACGTAAACCGCAGCTACATTTATACCTATAGCCTTTCCCCTGTTTTTAGGGTGAAAAACTGAAGTGATTATAGCTAGACCGGTGACGAAGATCATAGCGGACCCAATTCCTTGAAGAACCCGGAATGCTATTAAAATAATTGAAGAGGGGGCTAAGGCGCAGAAAAGAGATGCCACCGTGAATATGATGATTCCATAGGTGAATATCTTCTTCATTCCATGTATATCCGCCACTCTTCCCAATGGAACTGCAAAAATAGCAGCTGCTAAGAGAAATCCATTGGTAACCCAGTTTAAGAGGATTGCATCTGCCCCAAAGTCAATTCCAATGGTAGGTAGAGCAATGTTAATTGAGGTTCCCATGAATGGTGTGAAAAAGGAAGCTATGGATGCTACTAAAAGTGCAGCTATTTTAACATCATTATTAACCTTAAAAGAACTATCAGTAGGTTTCATTTATTCACCAAGCCCATTAAAATTTTTATAATTAATAATAATTAGAATTAACAACTATTTTTGTTATGTGTATCTTAATTTGCATTTACTAAATGAATTGGACAATAAATGCTTGAAAAAAAATAAATAAAAAATGAGGGGTGGCCAGAAATGGCCTCAGACAATGTTATGTTTCTGTAAGAGGAGTAGTTCCTCTGTAGAAACTTTTTTACCCTCTAAGAACTTACGGTAGATTTCTTCGGCTTTCTCCTTTTCCTCGGAGTTTTTCTTACGCACAATTTCATCTTCAGCGCTTCGTTCTTTGGCTTTAACTCTGTCCATGCCTTTATTGGCTTTCCTTATTTTACCAAAGGTAGCTTTAACTTCTTCATGAACGTTGTTTGCCTTTTCCCGGGTTTCTATAAACTTCTGATGGGCTGCATCTGCCTGGCTGCGGATTTCATCGATGTTGCGGAAGTATTCCAGCATTTTTTCGTGGGTTTCCTGTGCCTTGTCAGATAACTCCACCACTTCAGCATGGTGGGTTTCAGAAACTTCTTTGAATTTTAAAGCTTCACTACGACTTTCTTCATCTTCTTGCATACCCTGAAGCTTTTTACGGAGATCTGTAACCTTTTTAACCAGTTCATTTTCTTTTCGGATGTCTAAAACTCTGGTTTCAATGGTTTTATCCAGACGTTTTATTTCATCCTCAATCTGAACGGCTTCCCTTCTTCCGGAGGTCCATTCCATTTTTTTGTAGGCCTGATGGGCTTCATCTCTGAGTTTTTTATATTTCTTAACTTCCTGGTTAATCTGGTCCCTTTCATCCCTGTACTTCAGGGCATTGTCCAGGTTTCCTCTTATCTGGGAGTTAAGTTCATCCCGTTCCTGACGGAATACTTTAGCCTCATCATTTAGCTTGTCTCTTCGGGTTGTGAGTTCTTTAAGGGTCTTTTCAAGATCCTTTTTCTTGGATAAAAGTTCAGGGAAGCTTTCTTTAGGTTCTTCTTCAGCCTTTTTAGAAGCTTTTTTATCAGAACTTTCATCAAATATTTCCAGTAATTCTCTTAGGTCCTTATTTTCGACGATGATATCTGCTATTTCTTTTAAAACAGGTTTAGCATTGAATGCTATCCCTAGACCTGCTTCTTCAAGCATGGAAACATCGTTGGCACCATCGCCAACTGCAGCACATTCTTCAGCTGAGATTTTCTCTAGTTTCATCAGTTCCTGGAGAACTTCTTTTTTGGAACCATCTATCAGCGGACCGGTTACTTCACCGGTTAGAACACCATCTTCTTCCTGGAGCGAGTTGGAATACACGTAGTCCAGGTCCAGTTCGTCTTTCATGCGCTGGGCAATACAATCAAAACTGCCAGTTATGGTTGCTATTTTGTAACCCCTCTTTTTGAGCTCTTTAACACTGTCTTTTGCCCCTTCCATAAGGGGAATTTCCAGCATTACCTTGTTGATATCTTCAACTGATGCTCCTTTCAAGAGTGATACTCTTTCTTTCAGGGCTGTTCCAAAATCTAGTTTTCCTTCCATGGCCTGACTGGTTATTTTAGAAATTTCTTCATCTACTCCAGTCACTTTAGCCATTTCGTCTATGACTTCACCGTCTATAAGGACGTTATCAAGATCAAATGCGATAAGTTTAATCAAAAGATCACCAAATATTACTTAAAAAGATAGAATTATAATAAATCTAATTCAGATAATCTTTCCTTCGTTTTTTCTACACCAAGTTGTGCGTCTGAGATAGTTTTTGCACCGGTACATACTACTTTTCCAGATCCAAATAGTAACAGTACTACTTTAGGATCACCTAGTCGGTAAACCAAGCCAGGGAATTGTTCTGGCTCGTATTCAGTATTTTCCAGGTCAAGGGCCACTGCCTCTAGGTTGAGTGTTTTTTCCAGGTTGGCAGAAGCAACTATGTTTTGAACTTTAATTTCAAATTCATGGGGTATATCAGGGTCAAGAGTGCGCATCTTGTCTACTGCTATGTGTATAGCCTTTTTAGAGTTCTCTATAGACTTAGCTCCGGTGCACACCAGTTTACCGGATCCGAAAATAAGAGCCGCAGTTTTGGGTTCTTTAAGCTTGTAGACTAATCCGGGAAATTGTTCAAGATTATATTCTACACCTTCCAGCGCTGGTGCGACTTGAGGAAGGTCTACGGACTTTCCGAGCGTTGCGGAAGCCACTATGTTCTCCACTTTGATTTCAACTTTTGTCATCTAACATCCTCCCATGGCTACTTGTAACCATGTGCTATTTTATTCTTTTATAAAAGGCTTTATATAAATTATATAAATGACCGTGAATTGGACATAAAAATAGTTAGTTTTATACTGCCAATTTTTTTATAAAAAGATTCATTATCTCACTTTTATCTAGGTATGTTCATGACCATATATATTAGTTTCCTGACTATGGTTTTTTTGAAAACATCTTAATGAGGAAAAATCTTACACTAATAGTGGAGTCTACCCCATACAGAATCCAACCTTTTGAGGATGAAGAATTAATCAGGAAAGATTAAAGAATATTCTACCTATACACGTGTACTTATATTCACATTAATAAACCTATGTTCACACTAAACTATTAAAGAATATACAGATATAATATCCACAACGTAAATTGATCTATAATTATATTAAGTTTACCTGGGGTGAGGGGCAATGTTCGGTCCCAAATTTTACCAACAACAACTCGATGAACTCGGAATTGACGGAATGGAAATAGATGTTTCAACCATTGAAATGGCCATGCAAACCCTTAATGAACTGGAAGAGTATGAAGACATTTTGAAAAAGATGAGACACAACATACGGATGGATATACGGAACATTAGAAAAGAGTATTTGAATATCTTAAATGAACTGAATCCTACACCAGAAGAAAAACAAAAAGAAAGTGCTAGGAAAGTTCAAAAAAGAATAAAAAAGAAGAAAGGGATTTTAAAGAAGAGAGACGCCAAAATAAAATCCTATGAACTTATGGAGAACATGGTGGATAATTATTTAACTCAGATAGATGATGCCCGTATCTATATACGAAATTCAATTGAAACACGTGTGGGGTAAAATAGAATCGAATTGTTAACACCACACACATGATTTTACTAATTTTTTTTAAAATCAGCTAATATTATAATCATTACCTAATATTTATATGGAAAATTCAGGAGTTTAACATGATCGAAGTGGAAGTTAAAGCCCACGCACCTCAAGACAAGGGTGCATTGGAAGAAAAACTGGTCGAAATTGGTGCCGGAAGAGTGGGGGAAGAATTTCAGGAGGATGTTTATTTTAATGCACCCCACAGAGACTTCGCCCAGACTGATGAAGCCCTTAGAATAAGAAAAGTCACAGATGAATCATCAGAAAAAATATTCATTACCTACAAGGGCGCTAAGATGGATGAAGTGAGTAAAACCAGGAAAGAAATTGAAGTGGGAGTGGAAGACTCTCATAAAGTGGCTGATATTTTTAAAAGCCTCAGTTTCCGTCCAGTGGCAACCGTGAGAAAGAATCGTACCATTTACGCCCTAAAAGATCTGGTTATAACCCTGGATGAAGTTCAGAAAGTGGGCAGTTTTGTGGAGATTGAAAAAGAAATTGAAGAAGGTGAAGACACTAAAGAAGCACTGGATGAGATTTTCGCCACCTATTCAAAGATAGGAATAAAAGATGGTTTTGAAAGAAGATCTTACCTGGAACTGATGGAAATTCATTGATAGATAAATGCTCAAACTTAAACAATAACCTTCATTTTTTGAATATTTTCCAATCTATGATTTAAATTAAATTACCAATTCAATCTTAAACCCATTAATAAACAAAACATTCCGTTAAATTTACTTAACACTTGTTTAACTCCCAAATTATCCTGCAAAACTGTTATTTTTTATTAAGGCTAATATTGAGGTTTAATTCAGAGTTAATGTTACTCCACCGGCAGCCGGAATTAGTTAGCCGGTGAAATTGAGGATAAAAACGAAAAGTTCATTTATATCTAAATAATAATGATCCAAAATAGCCTATGATATTTTCATTATTATTATCTATAAAATTTCCAAAGAATTATTCCAAGAAAAATCATGTTTAAAAATTTTAATTCCACATTTATTTATTGTTGGATGATTTAATTATTTGATGAAATCAAATTTGTTGGATGAAATTCAAATTTATTACAATTAATATCTAAAAAAACAGGTGGTAATGTTTTGAAACATTTTGTGAGTCCATATAACCAGTCAGTTGATTTAAAATTTCCAGAAAATATCACTGTTTATGACACCACACTCAGGGATGGGGAACAAACACCCGGTGTCTGCCTTAGAACACCAGAAAAACTTCAAATAGCTCGAAAACTCGATGAACTAGGATTACACCAGATCGAAGCAGGTTTCCCCGTAGTATCCAATGAAGAGAAACGTTCAGTGAAGGCCATTGCAAATGAAAATCTGGATGCACAGATATTAGCCCTCTCCCGTACCAAAAAAGAAGATATAGACACCGCCATTGATTGTGATGTAGATGGAATAATCACTTTTCTGGGCACTTCCGCTCTTCATCTTAAACATAAACTTAGAGTAACACCTGAAGATGCCTTGAACATCTGTATGAACTCAATTGAACACGCCAAAGATCATGGTCTTTTTGTGGCTTTCTCAGCAGAAGATGCAACCCGTACTGATCTGGACTTTTTGAAGAATGTTTACAAAAAAGCAGAGATTTATGGTGCGGATAGAGTCCACATAGCCGATACTGTGGGTGCGATAAGTCCCCAGGGTATGGATTATCTGGTACGAGAGTTAAGAAAAGAAATTGACATAGAAATAGCTTTACACTGCCACAATGATTTTGGTATGGCCCTATCAAATTGTATTTCAGGTTTACTGGCCGGTGCCACTGCAGTTTCCACCACAGTCAATGGAATAGGTGAAAGAGCAGGGAACACCTCCCTTGAAGAACTGATCATGACCCTTCTTTTAATCTACGGAGTGGATCTGGACTTCAATATCAGCGGGTTCTATGAGCTTTCACAGATGGTGGAAGAGCTTACCAACATGAAAGTTCCGGATAACAAACCAATTGTAGGTAAAAACGTATTCCGTCACGAATCAGGCATACACGTAGATGCAGTTATTGAAGAACCTTTAACCTATGAACCATTTCTCCCTGAACTTATCGGCCATCAGAGACGGATTGTGTTGGGTAAACACTCTGGATGCAGAGCAGTGAAGGCCAAACTGGATGAATGTGGGATTGATGTTACCAAAGATGAGCTGTGTAAAATCGTTGGAATGGTAAAAGAAAAACGAGAAAAAGGAAAATACATCAACGATAATGTTTTCAACGATATCGTGCGTTCTGTGCGAGGACCTTTTGATTTTTAAATACTTTGCCAAATAGGAGAGAACTGGGATTAAATTGGACAGATTAACTGGAATTTAATCTAGAAAGGACTAAAATACACCAAATCAACTAAAATACACCAAATCCCAAATGAAATGATCGTTCCAAAACTCAGATGTATTAATGATATAAATATTAATTCTAATAAACTGAATTAATGCCAATAGCTAATAATGAATTAAAAGCTAATGAATTAATCTAAAAATAAAAAAAATAAAAAGTAATATGCTCTTTATTGATTAATGGTGTTTTATTTATGAATATCACTGAAAAAATACTGGCCAATGCTTCCGGAGCAAAAGAGGTTCAGCCAGGAGAGATCATAGAAGCAAAGATAGATCTGGCCATGACCCACGATGGAACCTCACCTCCCACCATCAACACATTCAATAAGATCGCTGACCAGGTTTGGGACCCGGATAAGATCGTTCTTGTTTATGATCATAATTTACCTGCAAATAATATTGGTTCTGCAGAATTCCAAAGAATAACCCGAGACTTCGCTCGAAAACAGGAAATCCGAAATTTTTACTCCCACGGAGAAGGAATATGCCACCAGGTACTTCCGGAAGAGGGATTCATCAAACCCGGTATGGTAGTGGTGGGTGCGGATTCCCACACTTGCACCTATGGAGCTTTTGGAGCCTTTGCCACAGGCATGGGAGCCACTGACATGGCAGTGGTATACGCAACCGGTAAAACCTGGTTCATGGTTCCTGGAGCACTGAAAATCGAAGTA
Organism: uncultured Methanobacterium sp.; assembly: GCF_963666025.1. NCBI lineage: Archaea > Methanobacteriati > Methanobacteriota > Methanobacteria > Methanobacteriales > Methanobacteriaceae > Methanobacterium > uncultured Methanobacterium sp. The sequence continues at coordinate 1,069,209 of NZ_OY762552.1, forward strand.
GATGGAATATTAAACGAAAATGTTACTGCTAAAGATCTGATTCTCCATATAATTGGTAAAATAGGTTCCTATGGTGCTACTTATAAGTCTCTGGAATTTGGTGGAAACACGATCCAGAATATGGATGTATCTGGAAGGATGACCATGTGTAACATGGCAGTGGAGTCCGGGGCCAAAAACGGGATAATGGAACCCAACCAGGCCATTTTAAAATATTTAAAAGAACGTAATGTAACTGATTTCCAGATATTCACTTCAGATGAGGATTCTGTTTATGAAAAATCTCATTATTTCCAGGTGGATGACCTGGAACCACAGGTAGCGTGTCCCCACAATGTGGATAATGTGCAACCTGTTTCTCAAGTTTCTGGTGAAACCATTGACCAGGCATTCATTGGATCTTGTACCAATGGTCGTCTGGAGGATCTGCGCCTGGCTGCCAATGTGCTGGAAAATGAGAAAGTTCATCCAGATGTTAGACTCATCGTGTCACCGGCCTCCCGCCGAATTTATCAATCAGCAATAGCTGAAGGAATCATTGAAACATTCCTGGAAGCTGGAGCCATCGTCATAAACCCCGGATGTGGACCCTGTTTAGGTGCCCATATGGGTGTTTTAACTGCAGGAGAGGTGTGCATCTCCACCACCAATCGGAACTTCGTTGGTCGTATGGGTGACCCCTTATCTGAAGTGTATCTAGCCAACCCGGCTGTGGTGGCTTACTCTGCCATTCACGGTGAAATAAGAAACCCCAGTGAATAAAATGGACCAAAAAATCTTTGAAGGAATAAAACAGATTGAAAAAGACTTAGGAAATCTTTCCAGTGCTGAAAAAATACTTTTAGCTACTGATGGATCGGTAACCACTATTCTGGACGTGCTTAAGGGACACGTGAATATCAGAACCCTGGCACAGGAATTTAGAAAAGCAGATGAAGAAGCTGCCGCTCTCCTGGATATTGAGGTGGGTGACACCATCAACTACAGAGTGGTTGTTATTGAAGGCCAGTGCCCTTTAATATACGCTATTTCCATGATCCCCCTGGAACGATTAAACAATGATTTTAAGGAAGACCTCATCCGGGCAGATATTCCCATTGGCCGCATCCTACGCAAACACAACATTGAATCCCGTAGGGAGATAAAATCAGTTTCACTGGAAGAACCCGGTCCAGAAATGATAGAAATCTTCAAAACTGATACCCCCATGCTGAAGAGGACCTATAACATAATCCATAAGGACCAGGTGCTGGTTTGGCTCATGGAAACATTTCCCCATAGTTTATTTAAAGATTAAATTCATTTATCAAACAAAATTAATTCATTAATAGATTAAAAAGACAATTAAAGTAAAATAATACATAATTTGATAAATGATACAAGTTAGATAGTACGTTTATGATTCGAATATTTTTAATGATTTACGATTTAGGGGTTGAATCAGATGGGTGTGAAGTTCAAGGACATAGTATCTCCTGAAGAAATTAGATTTGAGGACCTGGATGGTAAAGTAGTGGCTCTGGATGCAGCCAATGTCATTTACCAGTTTCTTTCCAGCATCCGTCAGATCGACGGCACTCCCCTCAAGGACCAGAATGGAAGAATTACTTCTCATTTTAGTGGAATACTTTACCGTACATCATCCCTGGTAGAAAAGGGAATTAAACCAATCTACGTTTTTGACGGCCAGTCCAGTGCCCTTAAAAAAGAAACACAACAAAAACGAAGGGAAATAAAGGAAGAATCTGAGCGTAGGTGGAAAGAAGCCTTAGAAGAAGGGCGTTTAGATGATGCCCGGAAATTCGCGGTCAGATCATCCCGTATGTCCCCCGAAATTGTGGAAGGTTCTAAAAAACTCATTAAGCTCATGGGAATTCCCTATATTCAGGCTAAAGGAGAAGGGGAAGCCCAGGCATCTTACATGGTTGCACAAGGAGACGCATGGTGTGTTGCCTCCCAGGACTATGATTGCATGTTATTCGGAGCCCCCCGCATGGTAAAAAACTTAACCATTAGCGGAACCCAGAACACCCCCGAAATCATTGAACTGAATAAAATCCTGGAAAAATTGAGTATAACCCGTGAACAACTGGTGGATCTGGCCATTATGGTAGGTACGGATTTCAACCAGGGCATCAAAGGGATTGGAGCCAAAAAAGGTTTGAAACTCATTAAAGAACATGGCGACATCTATCATATCCTTGAAAAACTGGATATTGAGCTTGATGTGGATCCCCATACCCTACGTGAAATGTTCCTCAACCATGAATGGGATTCAGACTATGACCTGAAATGGCAAAAAGCTGACCAGCAGGGTATTGTGGATTTCCTCTGTGGAGAACATGATTTTTCTGAAAACAGGGTTTTAAGTGCTGTGGATAAGCTCAAAAAATTGCAAACCACCCAGAGCAGTCTAGAACAGTGGTTTTAAATCATGGCACTCCCTAGCCAAACATCCTAAAATGGAGGATAATCCCCGAAAAACTCCAGGGCATACCTTCGCGCAGTCTCCACCTGAGAGGGATAACTTTTTTCCATCCTTTTTTCCACTTCATCCCTATTATTTGAGCCAGCAAATATTCTTAAAACATCCAAGTAAACATCCAGCGAATCCTGTGATGGATTGCATGGCATTTCCAGTGTGATACAAACATCATTTCTGGTAAAAAGAGTGGTTCTAATATTAGGGGATGCGGATCCAAGGAGTACTCCTTTACCCAGTTCTATGAGTGGTGGAACTCTCTCTTTGATCCATCTCACAGGAGAGGTCAGTCTATTGTAGCTTTCTTTTTTATAACAATGGGCCTCCACATAAATCTGAGGTTTATAATAATTAATCAGATACAGAACTTCTTTACCCACCCTGGATTCATAGTAAAGGGGATCAAGGGTGCTCCGGTAGAGACTCACATCACAGTTGTGGATCACCAGTTTTCCTTCATCCACATCCTCATCCCTAATCTCCTGAAGGGCTTTAATAGTACTCAAACCTTCTCTTCCATGAACTCCACCTATAAAAAGCCGATTGATTCCGTTTCCTTTATCTACGATTTTAAAGTATGCCAAAAATCATCACCCGATGAGTTCTCAAAGCTTTATTGGTTAGAATTGAATTAATTTGAATTAATTGAATTAAATTTATTTAAGATTTGAATTATTTGATTAAATTGAATTAAGATTTAACATGTAGATTTTATTGAAATTCAAACATTACAGGACCTTTTATTACATTTAAATGAATTATATTCATTGAAAATTAGAAATGATCCTTCTAATTGCTTGATCTGTCGAGGATTAACATCAAAATTTCCTTCTTTTACCACCAGCGTTATTAATTCATCAAGGTCCTGGAAACTCTTTAAATCTGTTTCCAGTGCCCTTTGTTTAATTTCCATAAATGCCCGATGAAAATTCAGGGAGTAATCCTTAAAATAAGTATCCAAACGTTCAACCTGCTCTGTGTAAACCTGGCTTAACTTTTCCATTACCTCCAAACGGTTACTGGATCCGGCTAGTATTTCCATGACTGTACGGCATGTTTTCAGTGATTCAGGCGGAGGATTGCAGGGTATTTCAAGAGTAAATGGAAAATCATGAAGATCAAAAAAACCAGAACGAATAAGGGGAGAAATAGAACCTATCAATACTCCATTTTCAAGTTCCACCAGACCTGGCACTCCAAAAACTTCTTTCCTATCTTCTCCTGTAAGTTTAGAATAATTATCAGGGTGGTAACAGTGCAGTTCCAAGTATATACTTGGATGATTTTTCATTACCAGATCAATGAGTTTGCTGCCGGCAAGTGAAAGGTAATAAAGGGGATCCAGGGTGCTCAGATAAGGACTGGGAGGCAAATTGCATAATATCAGACACCCTTCATTGACATTGATATCTTTAGCTGCTTCAATGGCATGAATGGTACTTAACCCTTCTTTACCATGTACTCCTCCCACAAATAGACGTGAAGTCCCTTCCTTCACACCGATTCGTTTGAAAAAATCCACTGCCATTTTTAGGTTCCTTTATAGCCTATCTGAACTTTTTATTAGGTCCCTGTTCCCAATTTTTTTAGGTTACCCATAAAAGATTTTAGTTCCCATTACCCGGTTTTAGTTCCCATTACCAAGTAGATTCCCATTACCAAGTTTAGGTTCCCTGTTCCCATCCTTCCAGATATTCAACCTGTTTTTCCGTCAGGTCATCAATTTCAATACCCATGGCTTCCAATTTAAGTCTTGCCACGTGCATATCTGACTCGTCAGGTGTTTTGTGTACTCCCACTTCCATGGAAGTGTTTACCAGCTGTTCGGCAGATAATGCCTGCATTGCAAAGCTCAAATCCATAATTTCAGCCGGATGTCCCTGTCCTCTTTCACCCGCCAGGTTAACCAGCCTTCCCTCAGCAAGGAGGTATATTCTCCGACCATCAGCCATTACAAATTCATCAATGTCAGGTTTCATTTTTCCCTGTTTTACAGCCATTTGGTCCAGGTCTTCTCGATTTATCTCCACGTTGAAGTGACCAGAGTTGGCCATTATGCAGCCATCCTTCATTACCTTAAAGTCATCTCCAGAGACAACATTTAGGTTTCCAGTGGCAGTGATGAGAAGGTCAGCATGTTTAACTGCTTCACGAACTGTCATAACCCTGTAACCATCCATACGTGCTTCTAATGCCCGTATTGGATCAACTTCAGTTACAATTACGTTAGCTCCCAGTCCATCGGCACGCATGGCTATTCCACGACCACACCATCCGTATCCACATACAACCACGTTTTTTCCAGCTATTAGGACGTTGGTGGAACCCATAATAGAGTCAAAGGTTGATTGTCCGGTCCCGTAACGGTTGTCAAAGAGGTATTTGGTGTAGGCATCGTTAACCGCTATCACCGGGAATTCAAGTGCTCCGTCAGCGTGCATTGATTTCAGCCTGTGGATTCCAGTGGTGGTCTCCTCACAGGCCCCTTTGATCTTATCCAGGACATCCCTTCTTTTCCGGTGGATCAAGAATATCATATCAGCTCCGTCATCAATGATGATGTCTGGTTCATGATCCAGGACCATATTGATTGTCTGGTAATATTCTTCGTTGGTTTGTTCTCTCCATCCATACATGTTAAGGCCTAAACTGGCACCAGCTGCAGTGGCATCATCCTGGGTTGAGAGCGGATTACATCCCGTCATTACCACTTCTGCTCCTCCTGCCTGAAGTGTTAAACCCAGGTTGATGGTTTTGGGTTCCAAGTGCAGGCAGGATCCTATGGTAATTCCCTCAAAGGGTTTTTCTTTTTCGAAACGTTTTTTAATGGTTTCCAGAACTGGCATGTGTCTTTGAACCCATTCGATCTTCTTTATACCCTGAGGGGCTAATTCCATATCTTTTACTTTATAAGGCATTGTTATCACCGTTACATTCGATGTCAAATGATACTAAAAACATATTAATTATAAATGTTAATTCTCTGTTCTAATATAATAAATCTCCCTGTTTAATGATAATATTTATCTTTTTAATTTAAAATCAGTGCCGGTGGGACAAATAATTAAGATGAACCGTACGAATAAAGAAGGCAAAAATAAATTAGAATATAGGAATAGGTGAAAATAAAAAAAAGGAGAAGATTCCATTAGATTTAGGGAATCTCCTCCAGTTATGGGTTTTATGACTAATGTTTAGAGTTTAGGGTTATGGTAGCTGTTTTAGTGATACTGCACCATGTCTACGTTTTCCTCAGTTTTGACCTTTTTCATGGCTTTTTTGAAGTATTTCATCTTCACCTGTTCTGCTTTGAGGTCATCTCTAAGAGTTAACATGACTGCTTCCCTGCAAACTGCTTCGATGTCTGCACCCACGTATTTTTCGGTGTTTTTGGCCAGGTACTTCAGGTCCACATCATCAGCCAGTGGCATGTCTTTGGTGTGTACTTTGAATATTGCCAGTCTGGCTTCCTCATCAGGGTCACCCACCTTCACATGTCTGTCAAATCTGCCAGGTCTTAAAAGTGCGGGATCCATGATGTCCACCCTGTTGGTGGCGGCGATTACTGCCACATCCTGCAGTTCTTCCAATCCATCGATTTCAGTGAGTAGCTGGTTTACTACTCTCTGGGTGACTCCACTATCAGAGCTTGCGCCGGAGCGGGCTGATGCTATGCTGTCAATTTCATCAAAGAATATTACTGTGGGTGCGGTTTGCCTTGCCTTACGGAAGACTTCCCTTACACCTTTTTCTGATTCGCCCACCCATTTGGAGAGTAATTCAGGCCCTTTGACTGCTATGAAGTTGGAATTACTCTCATTAGCCACTGCTTTAGCCAGTAATGTTTTACCAGTGCCCGGTGGTCCGTATATCAGCACCCCTTTTGGTGGTGTAACTCCAAACTTGTCGAAACTTTCAGGATATTTTAAAGGCCATTCTACCGCTTCTCTAAGTTCCTGTTTGGCGCTTTCCAGGCCCCCAATATCATCCCATCTAATATCTGGCACTTGTACCAGAACTTCGCGGAGTGCAGATGGTTGGACTTCTTTTAGAGCTTGTTTGAAGTCTGATTTCTGGATAATCATCTTTTTAAGGGTTTCTTTGGGTATTTCCTCATCGGCTTTGATATCAGGGAGCACTCTGCGGAGAACTCTCATTGCTGCTTCTTTACAGAGCATTTCCAGGTCTGCTCCAACAAAACCATGGGTGGTGTCTGCAATTTCATCAAGATCCACCTTGTCATCCAGGGGCATTCCCCTGGTGTGTATCTGTAGGACTTCCTGGCGTCCATCCTTATCTGGTACTCCTATTTCTATTTCCCGGTCAAATCTTCCACCACGGCGCAGTGCAGAGTCCAGTGCATCTGGTCGGTTGGTGGCTCCTATTACCACTACCTGACCTCTGGTTTTAAGACCATCCATCAGCGTCAGTAGCTGGGCAACCACACGTCTTTCTGTTTCTCCAGAGACTTCTTCCCGTTTAGGTGCTATTGCATCAATTTCATCAATGAATACAATGGAAGGGGCGTTTTCTTCTGCTTCTTCGAAGAATTCCCTCAATTTTTCTTCTGATCCACCAACGTATTTGCTCATGATCTCGGGTCCTTGTATGGCAATGAAGTGGGCGTCACTTTCATTGGCCACTGCTTTAGCCAGTAATGTTTTACCAGTACCTGGTGGTCCGTGCATCAGGACTCCTTTTGGTGGGGATATTCCCAGTCTTTCAAAGAGTTCTGGACGTTTCAAGGGTATTTCAATCATTTCCCTGACTTTTTTCACTTCCTCTTTTAGGCCGCCTATGTCTTCGTAGGTGACATCAACCAGGGTTTTCACCCCTTCCAGTTTGGATACATCAACTGGATCGGTTTGAACTTCCACATCACTCAGTTCTGTTATTTTAACTGCTCCAGCTGGTTTGGTGGACACTACAGCCAGTTTCAGTTCTCCCATGGGGCTGACATCAGTCATGGCATCCCGGAAGAACTCGTCAAAGAGGCTTCCTCGCATGGCGGTTTGCTGCTGTTGCCTGATTCCAGTTACGATAATGTCCCCTTTGGATAGGACCCTACCTTGGAAGGCTCCTTTAACATCACCCCGGATCATGATTTTTTGATCCACTGGGGCCAGCACCACTTTTTGTGCTTCTTTAACCTGGGCTTTTCGTACTGTTACTTCTTCTCCCAGGGATGTTCCTGCATTTTTTCGGATGTATCCATCGATTCTTATAATGCCCAATCCTATATCTGATTGGGATGAGGCTACAGTAGTAGCGGTGAGTTTTCGACCTTCGATTTCAATCATATCTCCATCCAGAAGATCGAGCTTGCCCATGCAAGCTGGGTCTATCCTGGCTATTGATCTACCAACATCGGCCTGTGAAAAAGCTTCTGCTACTTTTAGTTTCATATCTTCGCTTTTCATGATAAATCCCCCTGTAAATTCTTTTACATCTTGAATGAATATAATTTATCTCTTAAAAAATAAATATAAATCGTTTTTGTATTTAGTTAACTTATGTTACTTTAACATTGTAGATTCTAATATATAAAGGTTGCGGTTTAACATTCCATATCATTTTGTTGAAGTAACCCCCGAACCAATTAAGGTATCAACTATCTCCAAAACTTATTAGGGTAATAAAAGACGCAAAGGCCCTATTAAACTACTTAAAGTATTAATTAATCTCAAAAACAAAAAATGTGAAAAACAACGATTTAAATCATTAAAATACTGAATTAACGGATTTTAGCACCGAAACCAATTAATAAAGTTTCAACATTAACTCTCAGGGCGGAATCAATAACCTGGTAAGTTATGGTGATACTTTTCCATCCTTCGGGGATTTGTTTACCCTGGTAAACACCCGAAACCTGGGACTTTACCACTCCGTCTATTTTTTCTATGGAATTAGCAATTACCTCTGGTTTGGAACTTTCAGGAAATACAGCCGAAACATCAAATTCCTTCAGGGGAAGATTATGTATTTTCCACTCCTGAAGCTCTTCATGGCTGAGGACCTCCACATTAGACAGTTTTAGTTGTATGATTTTGTTCTTTTCATTTAAAGTCACAAAAACTGGTGTTAAATCTTTCAATATTCCGGTGTGAACCTTGCCGGAGTACATGTGTTTTAGGCCAACTTCCTGACCAACTGAATTTTTAAGAGTGCTCACCTCTGCATTCAGGGCAGATATGGCCTTATCAGATCTGCCCAGGGATGCTTCCAGATCATTCAGGTGCTTAGCTGCCGAACTCATTGCCTTAACAAAATCATCCTGATTTTCATCATCAATCATTAATTTGAGACTGGTGAATGTTTCCAGGAATGTTTCATGCACTTCGTGAATGTAACGGTTCTGTGTCTGTATGGAATAACAAAGGTAAGGATTTTGTGCAACTATCCTGGCTATCATATCCAGCATGAGACTGTAAATAGGACTTGCGAACTTGCGAGACTCTTTAACATCAACTTGCATCTTTTCAATGGTGCTGGCAATTGAAATGTAGGCAAAATGGGTTAAACCCTGGACAATACTCATCATTCGATCGTGGAGCTCAGGAGATGTCTCCAATATACGTGCCTGTTCCGATTTTAAAAATTCAACCACTTTAGGATACCAGTATCCCTTTGTTTGAGGAGTTAAGACTATTACCTGTCCTTCCAGGGATCGTATCCTGGGGCCAAACATGGGGTGGGTGGGAAGCACTTCCACCCCTTCAGGAACATGCTTTTCCATAATTTCTGAGGGTAACTCCTTGACAGAAGTTACATCAACTAGCAGTGATCCTTTCTGGAGGTAGGGAGCTACTTCTTCTATGGTTTGAGGTGTAACTTCAATGGGAACTGCCACTATCACTATCTTTGCCTGGGATGCTGCTTTTATATTGTCAGATGTGTATGATACTCCCATTTTACTGGCCATATCCTTTCCCATCATTGAATTCCTGCCAGTTATGGTAACCTGACATCCTTTTCTCTGGAGAAAATCAGCTATCCAGTTTCCCAGTCCACGGGTTCCGCCTATAACCGTTACCTGCATAGAGTTATCTATTAGATAGAGGAGGATATTAAATTTTTCATATCACGGTGAATTCTTTTCACCTTAATGATTATCTGTAATCTATGATTATCATGTATCCATGAATATCTTGTAATCCCTGTAGGAAAATCATGTAATCTCTGCAAATAACATTATTAAACTAGATTTTCAGTGTTTCCACCTTTTCCTTACCTACATTTCCTGCCATAGAATCTAATGTCTCCATAAACTCCATGAGTCTGGGTTTTTGCATCACTTCTAAAAACATTTCCAGCTGGATTTTCTGCTGTATGAATATACCTCTACGTTTAATGGGTCGTCCAAACTCATCTAATGTGTTTATCTCAACCATTATACTCTCCTGATCACCTCTGGTAGGAGCCTTGATTAGAAATACACCATCTAAGGACGTTGGTACTCGCTGCCACGGTTTAACATTTTCCAGGGTTTCTTTTATCTTACTTTCTAGCTGGTTGTCCATTATAATCACCACAACAAGAATATGTAATACATTTTATATATAAGTTATGATTAAAGGAACAAAACTTATGAGTTAGATGCAAGAAATTAAGGGATGTTGAAAAAAGTAAGAGATGTTGAAAAAAGATTTAAAGATAAATTACGGAAAATATACGGGTAAAAACATCTAAAGTTATTTCACTCGATTAATTAGAATCAAATTAGATAATTCCAAATTAATTTTAAATCCAAATAATTCTAAAAATTCATCAAAAAATCTACAAATCCATATAATTCAAAAAAAGGTACTAAAATGCGTATAGTTCACCAGGATTCAAAAAGAGGAATTATTGAGTTATTTCCCGAAACTCTGGATGATCTCTGGCACCTTTCCCATCTCATAGAACCTGGAGATCTGGTTTCCTCCCGAACAACCCGCCGTATACAGGACACCACTGGAGAACGCCTTCGCAGTGACCGTGGCATTAAAAAAACGTTTTTCATGGGAATAAGAGTGGAAAGCATTAATTTTCACAAATACACAGGAAAACTACGGGCAAAAGGGGTTATTGAAAAGGGACCGGAAGATCTGGTTTCACTGGGATCCCACCACACCCTGGATTTGAAGCTCAATAATTCCGTGAAGATACAAAAGGAAAGATGGTCCCGCTGGCACCGAAAACGGATTAAAGAAGCCATAGAAGCCTCCAAAATACCAAAAGCTCTGGTTGTGGTAATCGAAGATGACAATGCAGATATGGGTATCCTGCGCCAGTACGGGGTTGAATATTACGGACCGATTATTGGAGGAATTTCTGGGAAGAGAATGGTCCAAAAAAACCGTCAACAGGTAATTAACAATTTCTACGAAGAGATTGTAAGTACCATTAAAAAATTCGAAGGAATTGAGGGGATGGTGATTGCTGGACCCGGTTTTGGTAAAAATGATTTCTACCAGTTTATAAGCCAGAAATATCAGGATATTGCCCGAATCTCCCGATTGGAAAGCACCGGTGCAGGAGGCAGATCAGGGATTCATGAGGTGCTGCAGAAGGGCATCCTGGAGGAGATGGCCACTGAAGGCCGTATAGCTCAGGAAATACGACTGATGGCTCGTGTTCTGGAGGAAATTGGGAAAACTTCCAACCTGGTAACTTATGGTAAAAATGAAGTTAAAACTGCTGCAGAAGCAGGGGCCGTGGAAGAGTTACTGGTTATAGATGAGCTACTCCGGGAACAAGATGTAGAAAAGATCATGGACCTCGTTGAAAACCTGGGGGGCAAGGTTATGGTCTTAAGCAGTGAGCACGATGGTGGTAAACAACTCAATGCCCTAGGTGGAGTGGCTGCTTTATTACGTTATGCATTGAAATAAAGTAGTAATCCATTTGATAAACTGAGGAAGAGAAATAGACTGAGGAAGAGAAATAGATTTAATGGAGATTCAAATGTACATCAATGGAATGAATTCTGATATTATCCTGCTCTTAACCGCTTTTGTTTTATCGGTTATTTTAACCTTCATCTTCCAGAAATTGTTCGCCAGTTTAGGGGGCAACCTTTACACTTCCATTCGCGGGGGAACACCCCGTGCTGTTGGGATCGCACCGTTTTTAGTTCTTTTACTATTTTTCCCCTCTCCTGGAAACTATTTAATAGGATTAATAGGAATATTTGCATTTTTAGATGATATAATCGGCCGTAAGAAAATCAAACAACTTCCATTTGAATTCGGTCAGCTTTCCAGAGGCATAGGGATGCTCATGGTTATGGTAGTGGGATATTTCTATTTTGGCCCCGTATCGATCCTCATTGCATTGATGATTCAGCCCATGAACATTGCAGATATGCAACCTGGAACTGCATCAACAACTGTGATTATAATGAGTCTGATTATGGCAATTCTCCTTTACTTCACCACCGGTAATCCCTACTCTTCCGCCCTGATTATACTGGTGACCTGTCTGGGATATGCTCCCCTGGACTATCAGGGAAAGATAATGATGGGCGAAGTTGGAAATCACTCATTTGGTGTTGGTCTGGGAATTACATACACCCTGCTGGCAAGTAACATAGCGAATTTCCATAACTGGGGAACAGGCGGAGTTTTTCTAGTAGTGCTGGTACTTTTAATAATCACTGCATTACTTATCGCATTCCTGAGACGAAAAAATCTTAAGAATTTCATAGAAAAAAACCTTGAAATCCCTAACCCACGATACGGTGATTTATTGATGGATGTTCTAACTGGTGGTGGTTTGGGGGATCTTCTTCGTAGACTCTTATTGAGAAAACAGACTATAACAATAAAAAATAGGTTTTTAATTTTCTTAGGTCTGAGAAGGCTGTTTTATAATCCTCATTCTATTTAAATATGGAATTTGTTTGAATTTTATATTACCCCACAATTTCTTTGAAAATTTTATATCAAAAACCCCTAAAAACACACCTCCGGCATGTGTTTAATTTCATATAATCACGTGAAATATTATATCGTTATATTATTTTCAAAAATTACATTTTTATCTTTTTAAATTCCAGCAAATTGCTCAAAAATTAAAATAAAAGATTAATTTGGCCAACTATTATTTTTTCTTAAGATAAAAACATGTTCAGCTTGTTAAAAGATGTTTTTTTACAGGACCATTTACCATTGTGACTATACTCACTATTTGTTGTGATAGTAATCACTAAAATAATTTAGAAAGCTTTTAATGATGCCAATAACAAAATTAATCTGAGAAAACAATGTTGCCATTCTGATTCAATTCAGACATAAATTGTTTTCAAACAACATGCAAAATTAATGTAAACAAGCATGTTTAGGATGTAAACAATGTTAGAAAACGCATTAAATTTTAAGCGTATAAAAATACAAAGGAGGTGAAAACGTGAACAAAAAAACAAGTTTACTTCTTTTAGTAGTGGTATTCTCACTGGTAGCTGCAGGAGCGGTTTCAGCAGCTGATGAATCAACTGATGGATCATCCCCCACCACGTCAACAGATTTGAATGAAAGCAACACAACCAACAACTCTTCTTCAACTTTACCCGACCCTAAACTTTACGATTATAATGGAAACCTGGTAGGTTCCTATGCTACAATCCAGCAAGCATATAACAACGCTGCAACTGGTACCAGTACACAGATGTATACAATAGAACTGGAAGAAAATGGAATATTCACGCTAACTGACTTTACAATCGCCAAGAACCTCATTTTCACTGTGGCTAATGGTGGAACTGCAACTATTCAAGGCTCTAACAATAGATTAATCTACATTCAATCTGGTTACACAGTCTACTTCTACAACATCACCTTCCAAAATGGTCATGCCTCGGATGGAACCACATTACACCCTGACGGATACAATGGTGGAGCCATATACAACGAAGGCACATTGTACCTTACAAATTGTGTCCTGAGAAACAACCAGGCAGGTGATGGTGGTGCCTGGGATTATGGGGGCATTGGTGGTGATGGTGGAGCAATCTACAACACCGGAACTGCAACCATAACCGACTGTGAGATCTACAATAACCGAGCTGGTGATGGTTCGGATGGAGTTCCTATCACTCATTCCAATGGTTTCCAGGGAGGTAACGGTGGAGCAATTTACAGTACCGGAACCCTCACTATAATCAACAGCGAAATGTACAATAACCTTGCCGGGAACGGTGGAAACGGTGTAATATTAGGTGATGGAGGTAACGGTGGTAATGGTGGAGCAATCTACAACACCGCAACCATGACCATAACTGCTAGTGACATTCATAGAAACTTTGCTGGTGATGCTGGCGCCGGTGGTTACCAAGTAATCATTGGAGGTACCGGTGGAACTGGTGGAAACGGTGGAGCAATCTACAACACCGGAACTACAACCATAACTGATTCCCAAATCAACGAAAACACCGCTGGAGACGGTGGTAGTGGAGCTGATGGAAGTGATGGATTATTAAGCAATGGTTACACCGGACACAATGGAGGTGTTGGTGGTTCTGGTGGAGCAATCTACAACACCAACCACATGGAAATCTACGGAACCGAAATCTCCGACAATGAAGCTGGTAACGGTGGAGAAGGTGGAAACGGTGGAAACTCCGGTGAACTGGGAACAGTACCATACACTGGTGGAAACGGTGGTCAGGGAGGTGCCGGTGGAAACGGTGGTGGAGTCTTCAACTCCAACTATTTACTCATCAATGAATCCACAGTAACATCCAACCGAAGTGGAAACGGTGGTACTGGTGGAAACGGTGGTCAGGGTAGTGACCGATGGCGTTATTGGTCTGTTATTGAATGGCGCTGGATATACGTTTCCTCAGGTAACGGTGGAAACGGTGGAAACGGTGGAAACTCCGGTTTTGGAGCCGGTATCTACCACAGTGGAACTTACTTAAGCGTTACCAGTAACAACCTGACTGACAACCAGATCGGCACTCCCGGTACTGGGGGAGCCAGAGGTTTAAAAGGAACTGGAAACGGTGGTTCTAATGGAAATGCAGGTGCTGCTGGAAATAATGGTGCCGGTGGTGCAATTTACGCAGCAACTGCAGTTACCTCATCTGTAAACTACAACCGAATCCTGAACAACACCTTACCCGATATTGCAAGTAATGGTGTAAATGTCAACGCTGAAAACAACTGGTGGGGAACCAACTTCGAAGGTAGCAGCCCATTAAATGCTGGAAGAGTATCATCCGCAATGGTGGACGCTGATCCATGGGTTATATTACGCCTGATTGTACCTACTCATATCTACAATGGTATTCCAGTACAGTTCATAGGTGACCTTACCCTGAACAGTGATGGTAACCCGGTTGGTGGATACATCCCTAATGGTGTCGAAGCTAACTTTACTGCAACCAGGGGAACTATAATCACACCACAGTACACCCTAAATGGACAAGCTCCTACTACTTACTCTCCAACTTCTTCAGGACCCGCTACATTCACTGTCAAGGTGGATAATCAAATTGTAACCGTTAACCAGAACGTAGAACCGCGGGCAGTTTTAGATTTCACCAAGTCAGTGTCTGACAGCACTCCTAACTACGGTGATCTGATTCATTTCATAATTACTGTACAGAACAATGGTCCTGATGTAACCGATGTTAATGTCTCGGACCTTCTTCCTGCAGGCCTGGTTTACCAGTCCCACACACTCAATGCAGGAACCTATGATCACACAACTGGACTGTGGAGTATAAGCGGTTTATCAACTACAGGCGGAGTTTATCTGGACATCATTGCTCTGGTCAATGCTACTGGGTTCTTCAACAACACAGCAACATTAACTCAGAGTGTATATCCACAGGATGCTGTAAACAGGAGCGCCACCCTTAACGTGGACCCTGCTGCAATAATCTCTGTGACCAAAACCGACAACACTGTGAACCATCAGGCTAATGTAGATGATACTGTGACTTTCACCATCACCGTTCACAATGCCGGCCCAGATAACGCCACCAACATAATCATAACCGACACACTACCAACGGGTCTTGACTTCATATCTGCCAGTGATGGTGGAACATACAACACCCTAACCCGGACCATAACCTGGACCGCATTCAACCTCAACTACGGAGCACCTGATGTTACAAGAACCTTCGTTACCACTGTAAATGCACTCATGGCAGGTAACGCAACCGGTATAACCAACACCGCAAACGTGACCTTCACTGAATACCCATTTACTGCAAACGGAACCGACACACCAATCTACGTACCCTTAGCCAACATAACAATAACCAAAACCGACAACACTGTGAACCATCAGGCTAATGTAGATGATACTGTGACTTTCACCATCACCGTTCACAATGCCGGCCCAGATAACGCCACCAACATAATCATAACCGACACACTACCAACGGGTCTTGACTTCATATCTGCCAGTGATGGTGGAACATACAACACCCTAACCCGGACCATAACCTGGACCGCATTCAACCTCAACTACGGAGCACCTGATGTTACAAGAACCTTCGTTACCACTGTAAATGCACTCATGGCAGGTAACGCAACCGGTATAACCAACACCGCAAACGTGACCTTCACTGAATACCCATTTACTGCAAACGGAACCGACACATCCATTTACGTGCCTTTAGCTGATGTCTATATCCATAGCTCGGCCAGTAACAACAACCCTTATGTGGGTGACACCATAACTCTCACCTTTAAGGTGGGTAACAATGGACCAGACACTGCCCGGAATGTGGTATTTACTTTACCTATTCCAGCAGGTATGGAATACGTGGATGTGCTCTTTGTGGACCAGGGAACAGTTACCTACGACCCGGTAAGCAGAACCATAACATGGACACTGGGAGATGTGGTGGTAGGAGATCCTACCTTACAGATTAGGGTTAAAGTACTCAGTGCTGGAAACTTTGTTTTCGCACCAAGTCTTACAACCGATACCTATGACCCTAACCTCAACAGCAACATCCAGACAGTGACCATAAATGCACAGACAGTTCCAGAAGAAGTAGTAAGCGGTCAAACCGTGGGAATGCAAACCACTGGCGCACCAATAGCACAACTTTTACTAGCTGTGTTAATGGTTTTAGGTGGATTTTTACTGCCAAAACGTAAATAAAATAAACAAAATACCAAATTTGGGATATAACCATATCCCATTCCCTTATTTTTTTTTAGATTAACTAAATCAGTATGCTATTTAAAATTCGATTTCTATTTAAAAACCAAGTTCTATTTTAACAATATAAAAAAATAAAGGATTTGGATAAAATAAAGGATTTGGATTATTTTTTCCCTCTTTTCAATGACCATACTGCCAGTCCCAGAAACAAGATGGCGAATAGCACCAGAGCAGCCAGATCAGGCCATATCTTTTCCAGTCCCCATCCTTTAAGCATAACTGCCCGGCAGGCATCCACAGCATAGGTGGGAGGCACCAGGTAAGAAAATGGCCTTAACCATTCAGGTATAGCCTGTATGGGCCAGAATACACCAGAAAGTAGGAATGCAGGTAATACCACAAATGGGAAAAATTGTATTGCCTGTTCAGGTCTTTTGGCCATACTGGAGAGTAATATTCCCAGTGCCTGACAGGTGACCGCCAGAATGGCTACAGCCAGGAAGGCCAGGAGCACATTCCCCACTACCATAATGTTGAAGACCAAAATGGCTATGGCCAGTAAAAGGGCAACTTGTATAACACCTAAAGTACCAAAAGTGATGGCATATCCAGTTACAACCTCCCCTTCAGTGACTGGGGTGGCCAGTACTCTTTCCAGTGTGCCATTGGACCTTTCCCCCACAAAGGTAATGAGGGTCAGTATGGTGGTGAGGAGGTATACCACAAAAGCCAGAATCCCTGGAACAAAGAAATCAATGAAATCAGCATCCTGGCCATAAATAGGTTCAGAAATGACTTTTAATGCAGGGTTAACTCCTTCTGCAGCCATTGTATCAGAGAGTGCCTGGTTTACAGTCTTCAGTATGGCATTCTTTATGTTGGTTATACTGTCATCACCCTGAATTATTATCTGCCCACTATCAGGATAGGATGAATTCTGTGTTTTTGAAACCGCATTCCGGGTGAAATTCTCCGGGAATATGATCACAGCTGATGCCTGGCCATCGGTAACCTTTTGCCGGGCTTCATCAACGTTATCTGAGTTTTGAATATTCAAAACCTTGGTATCCATATGGGAAATGATAGTTTCTGAGAGATAGGTGGTGTTACCCATGGGAGGGGTGAACCCCTGATCCTGGTTGACAATAATAACATTTACACCTTCCACATCACCGCTGAAGGCTACTCCAAACACACACATTGCAAATATTGGTGCTAAAAATAACATAGCCAGACTACGCTTGTCATTGGCTACATCCCGAAATACACGTCGGCTGACAGCCATAATACGGTAAAATTTCACAGAACCACCTCCTTCTGATTTTTTTCATCCTGCTGGGAGAACATCAGGAAAGCATCTTCCAGAGAATCCTTACCACTTTCTTTTAGAAGTTCTGCAGGTGTGTTTTCTGCTATGAGTTTACCCCGTTGCATGAATCCTATGCGGTCGCAGTGGCGGGCCTCATCCATGTAGTGGGTGGTCATGAGTATGGTTATGCCATTCTCCCGTAGCTGGTTGAAGTAGTTCCAGAAGGATACCCGTAGCTGGGGATCCACCCCCACTGTGGGTTCATCCAGGAAGAGGAGTTGGGGTTGGTGAATGAGGGTGCAGGCCAGGGAAAGTCTGTGTTTCATTCCTCCACTGAGATTTTCAGCCATTTCATTCTTCCAGGGAAGCAGATCCACAAATTGCAGGAGTTCATTCTCCCTTTTTTCTATTTCAGCCTTTTCAAGGTTGAAAATCCTTCCATAAAAATTCATGTTCTGTTCCACAGTTAATCCAGGGTAAATACCTGTTTCCTGAGGCATGTAACCGATCTGGGGTGCTATGTCACCATCAGGAATTTTCACTCCCATCACCTGGGCATTTCCAGAACTGGGAGTCAGTACACTGCATAACATTTTTATAAGTGTGGTTTTACCCGCACCATTTGGACCTAAAAGACCGTAAATTTCCCCTTTTTTGACTTTTAGATCCATACTGTTTACCGCTAGGAAATTTCCATATTTTTTGGTTATTCCCGAGGTTTCAATCGAGTATTGGCCTTCTTGAATCATTATCCCACCTACAAATTTCATATTTTTTGATTAATCCACATTTTCCATTAGAATCATGTGCAATCTGCCAGAATTCACAGTAATTGATCTTACCATCAGCAAGTTTTTATATGTTTTGTAACTAAGTGAGTATAAAATGAAACAATAAATTGAGTATGGAACCTATGCATTCATTTGATTCAGAATTGAAATTGCAGCCAGAATTACAAGTATTTTATTTAAAATGATAATTCAATAGAAAAAGGTGATCTGTATGGTGAGCAGGGAAAGTTTAGAGGCCCTAAAAACACTGGGACTCACAGATTATGAAACAAGGACCTATGTGGCATTAAACTCAATCATATCTGGAACAGCAACTGAAATAAGTAGGGTTTCACAGGTTCCCCGGTCCAGAATATATAATATCTTAAAAAACCTGGGAAAAAAAGGTTTTCTGGAGATTGGTAAGGGAAAACCACTGACATTTACAGTGATCCCTCCCCATGAGGTTTTTGAAAAAAACAGGAATGAAATAAAAAAAAGTATGGATCGGGCCGAGGCAGAGTTAAACATGGTCTACGAGAGCCAGATACCCAATGTACCTGCACCAATATGGCTCATTCACGGTCCGGATAAGATAGTGAATAAAGAGATGGAATTAATATCCCGTGCAAAAGAATCTCTTTTCATAATGGGAGGGTTAATGTTCCCCAATGAACCATATTTACTCAAGGAAGCACTTCCTAAAGCAACCAAGAAAGGGGTTAACACCCGGATGTTAACTGCACCCACCTGTAAAGTGGATCAAATGGAAATTCCCACCATGAAGATCATGAAGGAAATACCGGTAGAGCTTAAGTTTTTCCCAGTACCCTACATTAAACTGGTGGTACGGGATAAAGAGGAAATGCTCATAGCATTCTGCAAACTATCGGGTGAAATGGCTGTATCAGAAACTGCAATAGGGATCTGGAACCAGTATGAAGAATTTGTTGATACAATAACCGGAATATACGAGTTCATATGGAATATGGATTTTTTCAGCCAGGCTTTCAATCCTAAAAAGTCTTTAAATATGGAATAAATATTGAATAAAATAATTAATAAATTGAATTGTAACACTCAATAAATATGAAATGAGTAAATGGAATAAATAAGATATGGAATTACTGGATAGATTTATAATGACTAATACTTTCTTATAGATTAAATACAAAATCTTTTAATAGTTTTTAATACTCAAATTCTTGAAGTTTCTATCTGTTATACCCCTTGAAATAATTTTAATAAAAATAAATGGTTTTTTAAATGAAAGCATTATTCATAGTTACAGGAAGAGGAATTGGTGGAGACGCAGTCACCGCCCTTAACATTGCCCGTGCTCTTTCCGAGTATGGTGTTGAATGTGAATTTGCATTGGATCACAGTGCATCAGGATTACTGTTGAAAAAACATGATTTACCATGGTATAAAATCAGCATCCCCCAGGCAGGAGGTCATGCTGCCACTAAAAAAACTCTGACTAAGGCTGCGGTCAAAACTTCAAAAGCAGCTGTGGAAGCAGCCCGCCTAATAAGGAAAGTACACCCAGATGTAGTGGTTGGTGTAATTGGGGGAGGAGCAGTAGTAGGATGTTTAGGGGCTAAAATGGCTAACAAACCATCGGTTGGTATTTTAATCACCCCCACTGATGCTAAGGTATGTACCAAAATAACCACCACCGTGGCCCTTCCAGAATCCAATCTATTCCAAATGAATTTGGAAGGCAAAAACATCCATAAAGCTTATTCTCCTGTTGATCCATCCATAATCATAGGTGATAGGGAAAAGGCATTGAAATTAATGCCAAAAGGATTTGATAAAAATCGTCCTACAGTTCTTTTTTCTTCGGGTTCCACTCTTTTTGAGAAAATGGCACTGGGAGCATCAAAACTGGCTAAAAGTGGAATAGATGCCAATATCCTGGTGGTTGGGGCCCCACTGGAAGAAAAATACAGAGAATACCTGAAAGAAGAGAATATTTTCTATCTGGAGTATATTGACTGGATTCGTGACCTCTATAAGGTGGTGGATCTGGCTGTGCTAACCGATGATGGTATGATGATCCAGGAAGCCATTGCCTGCCAGTTACCCATCATAGCACTTCTGGGAGTTAAATATGGGCGTTACCATAACCTGGCAGATATATTCAAGGGCGCAGTCCTTGAAAGTGAGCTGGAAGAAATCATACAGGTCACCGAAGAAGCATTCTATAACCTGAACAAACTCAAGGAAAATGCCCACAGATACAGTGCAGATGTTTTAGAAGCTTCTGATAACATTGCCCAAGTAATATATGGTAAAATAAAAAAAAAGAAGTGATTATACTTAAATCCGATTATATCTCCAAATATTGTCGAATCTGTTTAATCCCCCATAATTGGTACCAATAATTGTTATTTTTATTTATTTTTACCTTTTTTTAATGATATTATCAAAATATGATACTAGCTATACCTGATTACCAAATATATTAATTTAATCCGTTCTAATACATTCAATTGATCATTTCTACTCTCGTTTGTCCATTCTAACCATACCTGGATAGATAGTGAAGTAGTTTGTATATGGCATCAGTTGATGGGTGGGTTTCAATAAAATCATCAAAATCTGCGGTTTTATAACCATCCTTGATCATTTTAGCCAGGTAGGGGATACTGGTACTGGAAGCTGGGGAAATGGAAGATACCCTATTGATAGTACCAGTTTCAAGATTAGATGATATCTTGGTAAATCCAGTTTGCCCATCTAGAGTGTGCCAGAATGATCCTGAGCCGGCAGAGCCACGGATATGTACATTGAAGTCATTTTCTAAACTTTCAAGCCCTGAATCAAGGAAACTTACCGGATAGTAAAGGTTTAATGACTGCGGTATCAGTTGATAGTCCATGGTGGATGATATATCACAGGCATTCCTGGCTGCAACCACACCTTCCATACGGGCAACCGGAACATTACCCACAGTTCCCACCACATCCCCCGCTGCATATATGGAAGGGTTAGAGGTTTTCATCTGTTCATTGACCATTATCACATTTTTAGGACCCAAATCCACCAGTCCCCTGACTATTTCTGAGTTGGGAGCCATGCCTGTTGCCAGGAACATTATACCTTCCACTGTCCCCCTGGTAGTTAAAGCGCCTTCGTTGGTTATTTCATTCACTTGAACGTTCTCTTGAACTTCCACATCGCGAAGGAGATGTTTAACTACGTAATCTTTTATTTCAGAATCTAAATTACTTAAGAATTGATTTCTACATAGTACAGTGACCTTACTCCCTAAAGACGAGAATATTCCAGCAAACTCTGCAGCAATAACACCGCTCCCTATTATGTTGAGGTTTTCAGGGACCTCTTTAAAGTCCAGAACATCCTTATAGGTTAAAGCATTTTCAACACCTGGAAGAGGAGGTATAAAGGGCCTGGAACCAGTGGCTATTAAAAGTTTATCATAGGGATAATTCTTTCCATTAACTTCCACTTCCCCCCCATTAATCCTGGCTCCCCCCAGTACTATCTCCACCCCTGATTGCAGGGTTTCATGTTTTAGAACATTCTCTATTTTCCCGGTGACTTCTTTTATTCCCGCAGCAACCTGAGAATAATTGATGGGGAGTTCTTCGGGTATTATACCCATCTTCTTGTAATTTCTGGAATCTTCATTAAAGCGTACCACATCATTGAGACCACAAACTACCATACAACCCTCATGCAGGCAGGTCCCCCCTATATGTTCCTTTTCAATTAAGGTAACTTCTGCTTCCAGTTGTGCTGCTTCTGTTGCTGCGCTGCGACCGGCTGGTCCTCCTCCAATAATTACCATTTTCATTTAATTATCCCCAGAAATTTTTAATTCAAATTATTTTCTTAAAAAAATTTTACCCAAAGATTTATTGGCCCCAAGATATTTATATGGTGATGAGTATCTATTAAAATAACTAAACTTATTCTGGGTGTTCTAAAAATAGAGAGCCTGGTTTAATACTATCCAATATAAAGTTAATCTAAATTATTAGAATACTAGTATTGACTCTTTAAATGAATTTTAAAAGGTGAAAATTGTGTGTATAGCAGCACCAGCTCAAATTATAGAAATTAAAGATAATGTAGCTACTGTAGACTTTGGTGGAGTAAGGCAACAGGCTAAACTGGATTTAGTTAACGATGTAGATGTTGGTCGTTACGTTCTGGTCCATTCCGGATATGCAATAGAAGTTTTATCAGATCAGGAAGCTCAGGAATCTCTGGAAGCATGGGATGAACTTTTAACGATCCTTGAGGAAGAAGACACCACAAAAGAAAACAATAAATAAATTAAAAAAAAATCAATGAAAGGATTTGTTTAAAAACTTAAAATCAGTTTTTATCCTTTTTTAGAAATTCGTTGCATTTTTATCCTATTTTAAAATTATCTTATTTTGTAATTTATTATTTTTCCTAAAATCACTGAAAATGAGTTAATTTACTAAAAAACTAGCTCTTATTAAGATATACTCTAGTAGGATAGTTCTTAGAAGGTAATTCCTATAAATGTGATTCCTATAAAGATAATTCTTAATAATGATAATTCCTAGTAAATCGAAACTCTCTTTACCCCGGGTATGTCCAGAAATTCCTGGATCATTTCTCCTTTAACTGGTTTTTCAGTGATTATGGTTAATTTAGGATTTTCTTCCAGTTCTGGGTCCCCAGCATGGGCCTGTCTGATACTGATATTTTCCTGTGATATTAACTGGGTGGCTTTAGCCAGTATCCCAGGTGTACCGGCCTGGGCTTCTATTTCCACCACTCCAAATCTTAGATCACTTGCCACGTTTTTTAAGAGTGCTCCTGCAGGGAATATGTTTCCGAATATTGATGCCAGTTCAGGGTCGTCCATTATAACAGCCACTGTGGAGCGAATAGACCTCCGGTCCACACCAGTCCCCCTGGCAAGAGCAACATCACTTATTTCAACATTCCCACAGTATATCTTTCCGTTGTCACCCACCCTAAGCCCTAACTCAACTATCTTACGGGCTACTCCCATTCTAGCCGGAAATTTATCGAATTTGTGTTTAATACGATCCCACATGGAATAATCACCTGATTAATTTGTACTATCAGTTTTATTTTAATTTAACCCCATTTAATTAAAATTTTTTGTTTTTGAATTCTTTGAAATCCTAGTCATTTAATTTAGGTATCTATGGATTAGTTTATGGATTAGTTTCTGAATTTTAGTACTAATATCTCATAAAATTTCAGTTACCCCTATTTCATAATTATAATATGATTTTGATTTGTGATCTTTCATTTGGTATTGCTCATATAATTAATTTTATGCACATATATGTACTCTAAAGGTTTAAATAGTACAATGAAGTATAGGAGTGTTAGTGAATAACAATGGTGACAACATGCAAGGCAGTGAATGTTTTTGGCGAATACAACCTGAAAAATAAAGAAGCTGAAAGGACTAAACTTGACTTAAACGCTCCTTTTGAACTATTTCAAAAAATATACTCTAAATACCCCAGCAATTTCCTCCTGGAATCCATGGAAAGTGACAGTGGACTGGCTAGGTACTCAGTTCTTGGATTTAACCCAGTAGCAACCCTCAAAGCCCATAATGGAATTCTTGAAATCATAAAAGAGGATGAAACAGAGGTAATAGAAACCCCAAATCCTTTTAATGAGATAAAAAGTCTCATTGGAAATGGAAGTAACAGTAAAGGTTTCCAGGGAGGACTGGTGGGATACGTATCCTATGAATCAGTGAAGTACTTTGAACCAGTCCCGGTGCAGGAAGGAACATTCCCTGATTATGAATTCGGACTCTTTTTAGATGCTGTGATCTTCGACCGGCTCCAGAATAAATGTGAATACATCACTCTGGGTGAAAATAGAATAGACCAAATCAAAGAACTTGAAAAGGAAGAATTTGAAGCGGAAAGTATGACTTTCCATGAAATAAAACATCATTTCTCCCAAAATAAGTTCGAAAACATGGTTATGGATACCAAGGAAAGAATTAAAGCCGGTGAAATATTCCAGGGTGTTATTTCCAATGCCCGAGAATACACCATCAAGGGAAATAAACTCGCATTCTATGAAACTCTCCGTAAAATCAATCCTTCACCATACATGTATCATATGAAGCTTGGTGAGAGGGAGATAATTGGATCAAGTCCTGAAATGTTGGTAAGGGTGGAAGGAAGGGATGTTGAGACCTACCCAATTGCTGGTACCCAAAAACGAGGACAAAACTCAGAAGAAGACCTCAAACTGGAAAAAGAACTTTTAAACGATGAAAAGGAAAAAGCAGAACACTTGATGCTGGTTGACCTTGCCCGTAATGACATAGGTAAGGTGAGTGACTTTGGCACAGTCAATGTACCCGAATATATGACTGTGAAAAAATTCTCCCATGTGCAGCACATCGTATCCCGGGTGAAAGGAAAACTCCAGAAGGACAAAAATGCAGTGGATGCATTTGCCTCCATGTTCCCAGCAGGCACATTAAGCGGAGCCCCCAAAATACGGGCCATGGAAATAATAGATGAGTTAGAGGGCATAGCCCGCGGACCATACGCCGGAGCAGTGGGTTACTTCTCCTTAAATGGAAATGCAGATTTCGCAATTACCATAAGAACCCTGGTCTGTGATGGTGATCATGGGAAAATACAGGCCGGAGCAGGGATAGTCCATGACTCAGTTCCCACCAGCGAGTACCAGGAATGCGAAAACAAAGCACAGGCACTTTTAAGTGCATTAAACATGTCAGGTGAAGCTAAATGATTCTAATAATCGATAATTATGACTCTTTCACCTATAACCTCTATCAACTGGTGGGAGAATTTGAAAAAAACATTCAAGTCTTCAGGAATGATGAAATAACTGTGGAAGAAATAAAAAACTTGCAACCTGACCGGATCATAATATCCCCGGGCCCTGGAAACCCAGAAAATGAGAGGGATTTCGGTGTCTCCAGAGACACCATCCTGGAACTTGGCCAGGAAATACCCGTACTGGGCGTTTGCCTCGGACATCAGGGAATTTTCACAGCCTTTGGTGGTGAAATCACCCGTACAGAACCAGTCCACGGGAAAAAGAGTCTGATTCATCATCAAAATACAGGCATGTTCCAAGGTGTTAAAAGCCCACTCCAGGCAGCAAGGTATCACTCCCTGGTCTGCAAAAGGGACAGTACACCACCTTCCATGGACATACTAGCTGAAACAGATGATGGGATGATAATGGCAATTAAACACCATGATTATCCCATATTTGGCCTCCAATTCCACCCAGAGTCCATTGGAACTGGTGATGGTCGGAGGATCATGAAAAATTTTCTGGAGATGGAAGTTTCATGAAATTCGCTGACATAATCCGAGAAAGGGAAAGGTTGCTGGAGATAAGGAAAAAATATCAACCACTGGCTGAACTTAAAGAAAACATTAAACGGATTAAGCTTCGAACAGATTTTAAAAAATCACTAATTAAAGAAGATGATGTTTCTATTATCTGCGAGTACAAACCAGCATCCCCTTCCCTTGGCAAAATCAGCCAGCTTACAGTGGGTGATGTGGTTCCCCTGTTTGAGGAAGGAGGGGCCAGTGCAGTGAGTGTGCTGACTGAAGAATCATATTTTAAAAGCAACATTGACAATCTGAAACTGGCCTGCAGAATAACCCGACTTCCCCTACTTCGCAAGGATTTCATCCTGGATCCCTATCAGATCTACGAAGCCCGGGCCTACGGTGCAAGTGCAGTTCTTTTAATGGCCGACATATATCCAGATCTGAAGGAAGGGATTGAAATATGCAAATACCTGGATATGTATGCCCTGGTGGAATGTAAAAACCCTGAAGAAATAGAAAAAGCCGTTAAAGCCGGAGCAGAAGTAATAGGGATAAACAATAGGGACTTCAATGATTTTAAGATTGATCTAGGGAGAACCGAAAAACTGGCCAGTTACGTGCCCTCAAATATCACCCTGGTATCAGAAAGTGGAGTTCAAAGCCCGGAAGATGTGAATTTCCTATCTAAACTGGGCGTAGATGCCCTTCTGGTGGGAAGCAGTATTATGAAATCTTCCCATATCCTGGAAAAAGTTAACAGCCTGGTACTTGCAGGGAAAAATTCCAAAACCCCAAGACAAAAGAGATGATTAGAAACCAGAATATCAAAGGGATAATTAAGGATACGAAAGGTTAAGGACATGAATATTAAAATCTGTGGAATACGCCGAAAAGAAGACCTTTCAACTTGTTTAAAAGCTGGCGCAGACTTAATGGGATTTATCAACATCAAAAGATCCAAAAGAATGGTTGAAATTCAAGACATCAAAGAATTAACCTCATTTATGAAGGATAAAACGAAGGCGGTGCTTGTAATTGAGCCCAAAAATATGGCGGATGCCAAGGAAAGGATAGATAAAACAGGATTGAAGAATATACAACTCCATTCCCTCTCGGCTGGTGAGATAGATAGGTTGAAAAAAGATTATCAACTAAACAGGGCAACAGAGGAAAATCAACAAATTAGGGAAGAACATATGATTGAAGATAATAACGGGGATTTAACAGTTACCAGGGCCCTGGGATTATCAGAAGTAATGTATCCTGAAAAAATTAAGGAAATTCAAGATTTTGCCAACATCTGCGATTATATTCTCTTTGATTACGAAGTTAAAGGGAAAACAGGTGGAACTGGAAGATGTATCCCCACAAAAACAGCTATTGAAGCTGCAAAAATTGCAAAGGATGTCAACTCTAATTTAAAACTATTCCTGGCCGGAGGAATGGATAAAAAAAGGATTGAAGAGGAATCAGAGACCCTGGAAAAATTCTTTGACTTTGTGGATGTTAACTCCGGAGTGGAAGATGAACCCGGGGTTAAAAATGCTGCTAAAATAATGGAATTAATGAAAATCAAGGAATTGAAAAATTAAGGAATTAAATTAAATAATTACATAAACAGGACAATTAAATCAAATATATTTCAATGAACAAACTTGAAATATTTTAATGATTAAAATAAAGATAAATTAACGATTTAAATGGGAATTAAAATCTAATTAATTCTTTAAATTGAAATGGTGATTTAATGATAAATGATGGAAAATTTGGTAAATATGGGGGAATATTCGTTCCAGAACTCCTTATACCTGCCCTGGAGGAGCTGGAGAAGGCCTTCCTGAAATACAAGGATGATGAAAAATTCAACCAGGAACTTGATTACTACTTAAAGGAATTCGCAGGACGACCCACTGCCCTGTACTATGCCCGTAATCTTTCAGAAAAATTGGGATGTAAAATATACCTTAAAAGAGAGGATATGCTCCACACTGGAGCTCATAAAATAAACAATACAATAGGGCAGGGACTTCTAGCCAAATATATGGGTAAAACTAGATTAATCGCTGAAACTGGTGCTGGTCAACATGGTATTGCCACTGCAGTGGTGGGATCCCTACTGGGAATTCCAGTAGAAGTTTACATGGGAACAAACGATGTGGAAAGACAGAAATTGAATGTCCTGAGAATGGAACTATCCGGGGCCAAGGTTTTACCGGTTGATGCTGGTTCACGCACCCTGAAAGATGCTATAAATGATGCTTTCCGGGACTGGACTTCCAGTGTGGAACATACCCATTACCTGATCGGTACCACCATGGGCCCCCACCCCTACCCCACCATGGTTAAACACTTCCAGAGCGTGATTGGCAGGGAAGCCCGGGCTGAAATCCTTGAAAAAGAGGGTGAACTTCCAGATGCAGTTATTGCCTGTGTTGGCGGAGGTAGTAATTCTATAGGAATCTTTTCAGGATTCGTGGATGATGAGGCAGTTGAACTCATTGGAGTTGAAGGAGGAGGAGATGGAATCAAAACCCCCAGAACCGGTGCAACCTTATGTAAAGGTACCGAAGGCGTGCTCCATGGATCATTCTCATATGTGCTCCAGAATAACGATGGTCAAATATCTGAAGCCTACTCAGTATCCGCAGGCCTGGACTACCCTGGAGTAGGTCCAGAACATGCCTACCTCCACAGCAGTGGCAGGGCAAATTACGTTGCAGTAACTGATAAAGAAGCCCTCCGTGGTTTTGAACTGCTCTCCAAATATGAAGGTATTATCCCTGCCCTTGAAAGTTCCCATGCTGTTGCTTACATGGAGAAATATGCTAAGATGCCTGAAAATAAGGGTAAAACCATTGTGGTTAACCTTTCCGGACGAGGAGACAAGGATATGTTTTTAGTTGCCAGTGAACTGGGGGTGGACTTATGAATACAAAAGAAGCAGAAAGCTACCAGGATATGTTTGCCCGGGTTAAATCCAAAAATGAGGGTGCTTTCATTCCATTTATAGTGGCGGGAGACCCTGACTTTGACACCTCCCTGGAGATAGTGAAAACCTTCGTGGAAAATGGTGCTGATGCCCTGGAGATAGGATTTGCTTTCAGTGACCCGGTTGCTGATGGTCCCACAGTTCAGGATTCCGATTTAAGGGCACTTAAATCTGGTATGACCACCAAGAGGGGATTTGAATTTATCAAAAAAATCAGAGAATTCACACCCATACCCATTGGCCTGCTGGTGTACTACAACCTGATTTACAAGATGGGTGTTAACCAGTTCTATGAAGCTGCCTTTGAAAGTGGAGTGAACGCTATTTTAGCAGCAGATTTACCCCCTGAAGAATCAGAAGATGCGATTTGTGCCTCCAAAGAGTATGGGGTTCAGCAGATCTTCATGGCTGCCCAGACTACCAGCAATGAAAGGTTGGAAAAAATTTCCAAACTCTGTGATGGATTTCTGTACGTGGTGGCAGTTATGGGAGTTACTGGAGCAAGAGGGAATCTCCAGACAAGTTCTGTAGACCTTATTAAGAGGGTAAGAAGTCATACCGACCTTCCACTGAGTGTTGGTTTTGGTATTTCCAAACCAGAACACGTTGCCAGTGTGATCAGTGCCGGGGCAGATGGAGCCATTGTGGCCAGTGCCATACTGGATCTCGTAACTGAAAATCTAGAGGATAAAAAGATAATGCTGGATGAAATTGGGTCTTTCTGTCGCGACCTCAAGGAAGCAACCCGGAAGTAAATTACAGTAATATGAAGGTTATGGTTCAATGATTGCAGAATGTTTAAGTAAGGTAACCTCCAGGCAGGATCTAAGTGAAGATGAAGCTTATGAGTGTATGGTGGAAATGATGGGTGGTCAGTCAAGTGATATGGAGATGGCTGCATTTCTATCGGCACTGGCCACTAAAGGTGAAGTTGTTGATGAGATAACCGGATTTGTTAAGGCCATGCGTGAGTTTTCCATCAAGGTGTCCCCCCAGTTGGACGAACCACTGGTTGACACCTGCGGTACTGGGGGAGATAGCTTTAAAACATTTAATATCAGCACCATTGCCACCCTAATTGCAGCAGCATCTGGTGTTCCCATTGCCAAACATGGAAACCGTGCTATAAGCAGTAAATGTGGTGGTGCGGATATTTTGGAGGCCATGGGAGTGAATATAAATTGTGATGCAGCTGGTGTGGAGTTTTGCCTGGAAAATGCAGGGATAGGGTTCATGTTTGCCCCTAACTTCCATCCCGCCATGAAACAGGTTATGCCTGTACGCAGACAGCTGGGTATTCGCACGGTTTTCAATATTTTAGGACCATTAACTTCCCCAGCCAGTGCAGATATCCATCTCATGGGTGTTTTCCATCCAGACTACGTGGAGTTAATTGCCCAGGTCCTCAAAAATTTAGGAGTTAAAAGGGCCATGGTAATGCATGGTTTTGATGAAGCGGGCCACCCAGCCCTGGATGAAATTTCCCTCATTGGCAAAACTACCGCCGCAATTCTGGATAATGGTAAAATAGAAGTCCTTCAAATTTATCCAGAAGATTTTGGGCTTCAAACAGTTGACAAAGATTTGATCCGGGCTCAGGATACTCTTTCAGAAAACCTGGAGATTGCAATGGAAGTTCTGGAGGGGAAAATGGAAAATCCTGCTCAGAAGGCAAGGATGGATATCTGTCTAGCCAATGCAGGGGCTATCCTTTTCCTGGCAGGCAAGGCCCGTGACCTTAAAGAGGGAGTGGAGTTAGCCCGAGAAAACATCCATAACGGATATGCCCTGGAAAAATTGCAGGAGTTTGTGAGAGTTAGCAATGATTCAGAGCAATCTAAAGCAACAAATCACAACAGTGTCTAGTTAAATAAAAAGTAAACTAATGATTTGAGAAAAAAGAATTTGTTATAATGAAACATTAAAAAAAAAGAATTGAAAAAGGGAGAAAAGAGAAAAAGGGATTTAAAAGGAGAGATTGGAAAAGAGGAAATTGAAAAGAGGAAATAAAAAAAATAAAAAAATTTTACTGGATTTTCTGACTGCCTATACGGATAGCGTTGAGTATAACTGCCAGGCTAAGGCCCATATCTCCAATTCCCACCGCCATCCACAGTGTCACCAAACCCAACACTGCCATGATGGCAAAGGAACTTTTAACCAGTATGGAGAGTGCCACATTCTGCTGCACCACACCCATTGTCTTCTGGCTCAGTTTTAAAAGATATTCCAGTTTGGACAGATCATCATGCATCAGGGCCACATCTGCAGTTTCAATGGCCACATCTGAACCTGCGGCACCCATGGCAATTCCTATATTGGCCCTTGCCAGGGCAGGTGCATCGTTAACACCATCACCCACCATGGCCACATGCCCATAGTGCTCAACCAGTTCATCTATCTTACTAACTTTATCCTCTGGCAGGAGACTGTGGTAATATTCATCCAGACCTAACTGGGATGCCACCCTCCGGGCAGTGCCCTCATTATCACCAGTGAGCATGACCGTCCTGATACCATTGTTTTTAAGGAATTTGACAGTTTCTGAGGCATCATCCCTGATGCGATCCATCAAAACCATTAACCCCAGAACCTCCTGTTTGGTTCCCAGCAAGATGGTGGTTTTACCTTCAGTCTCATATCCACTTATTTTCTCCAGAATATCGTTATTCTCCAGAATATCATTATCCTGAGATTCCCTTTCATTTATAATACCTGAATTTTTAAAGAGGGTTTTATTTCCCACATAGAATGTTTTTCCCCTGATCTCACCTTTTAAACCGGTCCCGGTGATGGATTTGAAGTTATGAACCTCTTCCAGTTTTAATCCTTCATCTGTTGCTTTTTGGAGTATGGCTCTGGCCAGGGGATGTTTGGAATGTGATTCCAGGGACGCAGCTAATTGTAAAATATCCTCTTGGGAATTGTCATTGAAGCTGATGATATTTGCCACTTCCAGGCGACCTTCGGTTAAGGTTCCTGTTTTATCAAAGACCATTGCCTTTACATTCTTCATTTCCTCCACGTATTCTCCGCCTTTTATTAGAACACCGTTTTTTGTGGCAGCGGTGATCCCGGAAACCATGGAAACTGGGGTGGATATTGCCAGTGCACAGGGGCAGGATACCACCAGCAAAACCAGGGCCCGGTAGAACCATTCATCAAAAGACATGTTCAGGAAGAATGGAGGTATTAATGCCACTAATACCGCGGTAAAGATAACTGTGGGAGTGTAATATGTGGCAAAGCGGTCAATGAATGCTTCTGTTTTTGATTTTTTATTTTTAGATTCACGAACCAGTTCTATTATTCGGGATATAATGGTTTCATCTGACTTTCTGGTTACCCTTATTTCCAGGTAGCCTTCAGTGTTGATTGAACCTGCAAAGACCTCATCACCCTCTTTTTTGGTGACGGGCATGCTTTCCCCGGTTATGGGAGATTGATCCACTGCCGATACACCCTTGACCACCAATCCATCCAGAGGTACCTTGTCACCAGGACGGACCACCATTTTCTCATCCAACTTCACGGCATGTGTATGGATTTCAAGTTCCTGGCCATTTCTAATGACATGTGCAGTGTCAGGTGCTAGTTTAAGGAGGGCTGCTATTGAGCTGCGTGCTCTTTCACTGGCATAGTCCTCCAGAAACTCAGCCACATAGAACAGGAACATCACTGCAGCACCTTCTTCACCATGACCAATCAAAAATGCCCCAGCAGCTGCAATGGTTATGAGCAAGTTCATGTTGAAACGGAGCTTCAACAAACCTTTAAATGCCCCTTTAATTATTTCAAAACCAGCCACTACCACCACAGCCAGGAATGCAACCTCAGCAAGGAGCCCCTGGTTCAGGAAATTTTCAAGTATTATTCCCACTGCAAAGATTACAGCAGAGGTAATAATGATTAATAAAGGTTTATACTTCCACCGGGGCTGTTTTTCCTCAAACAGGTCCCCTCCACAGCAGCTACAAGTATCGGGTGAATTTTCGTCTTCTGTACATTGCTTAGAATTTTGCTTAGAGTTATGCTGATGATTGTGCGGAGAGTTATGCTGATGATTATGTTGATTGTCTTTTGACATAGGAAATTCCTCTATTTTTTTAGATTACCTACAGATTTTACTTACACCAAATATATTTCTTAGAAAGTATGTTCATATGAATAGATGTTCAATTGAACATATAAATGTTGGGGTCCCTCAACAACAACCCAATCATATAAACCGCAACTCCAGATCAACATCAATCCAATCAGATCACAACAGTCAATTGATCCTAAAGTCATTCAGATCATAACAATCAGCCAGCATTCTGTAATAATCAACCAAAAATATTAATGCAATGCGAATTTAATTTCAATGTGGATGCCGGGATAGTCTAGTCAGGTAAGGCGTAGGATTCGAAATCCTATGAGCGATGCTCACCCTGGGTTCAAATCCCAGTCCCGGCGCTGAAATTAAATGTTATCATATATTTTTAAAGTAATGAATATTTTTAAAATAATTCTTTTTCCAACTGTCATTTCTTTAAAAAATGGTTTTTAATTAACAAAAGCATTAAATTGATGATGAAAATGGCACACAATAGCAATATTAATATAGAATAAAAAAATAATACAGAAATTCACCTAAATAATTATGCAAAACACTCATCCCCAGTATTTATGCAAGCACTCCCAAGTTCCATATGTAAATTCCAATGTGTATAAAAATATATGAAAACAATTAAAGCCATTATTTCATTGAATGAATATTGGTAATTAACAGCGGTTCTGAATAAGATGGATCGAATAACCTTTTTAGATAACGCCCATCAGGGAAAAAACAACTGGTGGAGATACCTTCTGACCAGCACTGTAGCCTGGATAGGGCCATTCATACTGATTTTAATAGTCTTAATTCCATTTATCATCCTGAGTCATCCTGTTATAATGGATATAAACCCTACTAACGTGGAAAATACCTTAAACCCCTTTATTTTAATGGTAATGCTCGGGGTTTATTACACCCTTTCTTTCGTACTATTTTATCTTTGTTCTCGTTTTATCCATGGCAAAACCATTAAAAAAATGATTACCACTGTTTCCAAGTTTAACTGGAAGAATGTGTTAAAGGGAGCTGGTCTCTGGTCCATTATCATCGGGGCTTCCCTGGTGGTGGATGTGCTCATCAGTCCGTCACCAGTTGAATTATCACTGGACCTGCCATTTTTCACCCTGTTAATTGCAAGCCTCATCATTTTCGCTATACAGGCCTCCTTCGAAGAAATCTTCTTCAGAGGGTATCTCATGCAGGGGATAGGACTCTTAACCCGAAAACCATTCATCCCCCTCTTTTTAACTTCGGTTATTTTTGCCATTGGACATTTCTGGAACGGAACCAGCATTATAACCGGAATCACAGCAGTAGTTAATATGTTCATTTTTGGGATGGTACTGGGCATCATCACCTTAGGAGAAAACGGCCTAGAAACAGCCATTGGAGCCCATATTGCCAATAACATCCTGGTTACAAGCATTGTAGGTGATGTTGGTATTATCAATGACCTTCCAGCCATGTTAACCTTTGGGGGTGGATCATCCTTTGGTGTTCCTTATTTTATTTTACCATTCATCCTTTTGACCGTTGTGTTCTGGAAAAAAAGTGATAAAATCGGGTTGATATTTAAAACACAGGATAAATTGAATGACAAAAAACCCACCCAAATCCTGTGTGTTAACTGTAAAACCATCAATCCTGGAATCGCAGTTTACTGTGGAGAATGTGGAGAGAAAGTATTAAGAAAATATGCCTCCACTCCCAGAAAACTGATGGCTTTCCTCATTGATATGGCACTGTTACTGGTGATATCAGGAGTTTTACTGGCGATTATACTTCTAATAATTTACGTGAATCCCAATAGCGATAGATTCAGCCCAGAGTTAATTTCTGGAATCTGGATTATTCTAACCAGCATCATAATCTTTGTTTACCTGGTTTTAATGGAAAAAAACGGGAATACAATAGGCAAAATTGCCATGGGACTAAAAGTGGTCAGGGAAGACACTCAAAAACCAATTAGTTATAGTCAGAGCATTGCACGGAACCTTTTTTTAGTTGCAGATCTGATTCCGTTTATTATACCCGGTTTATTAGGCCTGATAGTCAGTGCAAAGTCTGACAAAAAACAGAGGATTGGGGATATGGTTGCAGGAACTGTAGTAATCAAAAAAGAGTAACCAAATTTAATTATCATTCTAAATCATCATTGAAAAATGACTTCAAAATTGATAAAAGTCCATAAAATATATGCAAATCCCACAATAGCCCCTAGTGGAAATGTTACAAACCATGTTAAACTAATCTTTGGGTTTTCAAACCGTAAACTGGTTGAAGTGGTCATTAAGCTCGCCCATAGGAGCCAGAAACTGGTTAAAGCTAAAATATAATAGCCCCATCTGGGCATGATGAAAATAAGGAGAATTCCTACAATGGTTGCAGGGCAAGCTAGTAATACATCCGCAAAAGCAAGACCATAATGGGTTTTCTGCCCATGCCAATCATCCCGGGACCCATCAGGATTTTTTAGGGATTTACCTCCCAACACCCTGTACTGCCATACCCATATTAGCACTGCAAAAAAACCAATTAATAGTAGGAGCACGTAAAGAGTCATCTGCGATATAAATGACAATTCTTGCATTAAGACCACCCTACTGTAATATGTTGGGCGACTTTAATAAATTCAGATATTTCCTCATTCCCATCATTTTTTATAATTACATAATTGAATTAAAAGAGGATAAAGGTTGATTTTTTTATTCGGTATGATCATGTGCCAGTTCTACTTTTCCATCCTCAAAAACCGAGAATTAACCGCCACAATTATGGTACTGGCTGACATCAACACGGCTCCCATGGCAGGGGTTAAAATGATTCCATAAGCCGATAAAACACCCGCTGCCAAAGGTATTGCAAATATGTTGTAACCTGCTCCCCAAGCCAGGTTTTCCAACATTTTTCGGTATGTGGAGCGGGCTAGCTGTATAATATGAAGAGCATCTAAGGGGTTACTCCGGACCAGTATTATATCTGCTGTTTCTATGGCCACATCAGTACCAGCACCAATGGCAATTCCCACATCAGCCTGGGCCAGCGCAGGGGCATCGTTGATACCATCACCAGTCATGGCTACAATCAACCCATCTTCCTGTATTTCTTTTACTTTTTTGGCCTTATCCGAGGGTAGGACCTCAGCAAAATACTGATCCAGACCCACTTCATGGGAAACCCATTCTGCCACTTCTGCCTTATCTCCTGTAATCATGAGACACTTGATGCCCATTTCCTTAAGGCGTGCAATAGTTTGCCTTGACTCCGGACGGAGGATATCAGCAAGAGCAATGGCACCCTTTACCTGACCATCAACCATGACAAAGACTGTGGTTTTTCCCTGGGATAATAATTCATCAACTCTTTCATCTTTAAATTCAAGCCCTATTTCTTTTAAGTATCCGGAACTGACCACATTTACAGTTTTTCCCCCAACTATCCCTTCTACACCCTTACCAGGGTTTGATTTGAAATTTTCCACCGGTAAATGATCATGGGACTCTGCTGCCACACCTTTGGCAATGGGATGTTCAGAATAGGCCTCCAGGGATGCTGCATATTTTAAAATTGATTCATTATCAAATGTTTCATCAGTGGAGATCACATCAGTCACTCCAAACTCCCCTCGAGTTAATGTTCCGGTTTTATCGAATATTATAGCATTTATGTTACGTGCTTTCTCAAAAGAAGTTCTGTTTCTTATTAATAAACCGTTTCTGGCAGATAATGCCGTTGAAACCGCCACCACCAAGGGTATGGCCAGCCCCAGTGCGTGTGGACATGTGGTTACCATCACGGTAACCGCCCTTTCTAGGGAAAATGCCAGATCCTGCCCAGTTACCATAAGCCAGACCAGCAAAGTTATTAAACCCCCGGTTAGTGCTATAATGGTTAAATACATGGCAAAACGATCGGCAAGGCTTTGAGTTTTGGACTTACTGGCCTGGGCTTCTTCCACCATGTTTATCACCTGGGATAGAAATGAGTCCTTTCCAGTTTTAAGAATTTCTACCTGTATTGAGCCATCTCCATTTATGGATCCCCCAATAACTTCATTTTCAATCTTTTTGTATACTGGTTTTGATTCACCGGTGAGCATGGATTCATCAATACTGGTTTCACCACGAGTGATCTGACCATCAGCAGGGATTTTCTCCCCTGGTTTAACCATTACCTGATCTCCCACTTCCAATTTTTCCAGTGGAACCTCCATGGTCTCCCCGTCAGCCATTATTTTATGGGCGGTGGAGGGCAGGAGTTTTACCAGTTCTTGCAGGGCTCTTGATGCCCCCATAACTGATCGCATCTCCAGCCAGTGCCCCAGAAGCATAATATCAATCAGAGTGACCAGTTCCAGGAAGAAAATCTCACCTTTAAGTCCGAAAACCACTGCACTACTATAAATATAGGCAGTGGTTATAGCCACCGCCACCAGAGTCATCATCCCAGGCATTCGTGACTTAAACTCAGTATACATACCCTTAAAGAAAGGATATCCACCGTAAAAATAGATTACAGATGACAAAAAGAACAAAACATAAGAATCTCCATAAAAACCTATTATCTCTTGGATACCCAGAATATGTTGAATCATTGGTGTTAAAAAGATTACAGGGATGGTTAAAACTAAACAAATCAAAAAACGTCTTTTAAAGTCGGTGATCATATGGTGATGGTCATGGCCACCGGTTTTCTTTTTCATTCCGTGGTCCATTTCATGGCCCTGATGAAAATGTTCCATTTAATCAACCCCCTACCCTTAACCAATTCTATAGTTATTATTATGGTTTCTACGGCTTATGATTTTTTTGTTCATACCGCAAAGTTTATATGTAAAGTACAACTTTTTAGGTAATATATTACCTTAACATGTAATATATTACCAATGAGCTGAGAATAATGAAAGATTCTGACACCATTAAAGCAGAGTACAATGCGGAAAGAATGGACATGGAAAAATATATACTGGTGGCTTTATTCCTGGTTCAGCAGCGATGGAGTTACGTGATTGGTCGAGAATTAGTAGAAGACAATATTACAACCAAACAGTGGCTGATGGTGATTGTAATGGCCCATGCATTCCAGAGTCCACCTTCCATGCAGGAAGTAGCTGATGCCTTGAGCACCACCCACCAGAACGTTAAACAATTAGCCACCCGTCTGGAAGCCCGGGGATTTTTAACCATCAAACGCGACCCTGAAAACCGCCGCATACTGCGCTTAGAAGTAACTGAAGAATGTCAAAATTACTGGGAAAAAAGAGCTCCAGAAGACATTAAAACTATAAATGCTCACTTCGAAGCATTGGACAATGAAGAAATCAAATCATTGTTTCATATAATGGCCAAACTTGAGAAATCATCCCTTAAATTGTACGAAAAATCCAAAGGATGATTGGAATTATTGAATAATGGAAATGATTGTGGAATGTTAAATTAATACTCGAAATTAGAAGTTGTGATCAATATGAAAGCATTAGTTGTATATGGAAGCAGATACGGAACAGCCGCTGAAATAGCCCAGGAAGTAGCCCGTGTTATTAAAGATGAAGGAGTAGAAGTTGATCTGGAAGATGCACGAGGAATTAAGGATTGTGATGTTTCCCCCTATGACCTGGTGGTGGTGGGGAGTGGAATAAAAATAGGCAAATGGACCAGTAAATCCCTTAAATTCCTTAAAGACAATAGATCTTCCTTAGCAAATAGAAAAGTTGCCCTTTTTGTCACCTGTGGGGCCGCCAATGAAGAAAGTAGCAGAGCTGAAGGTCAGGAAAAATACTTGGATGAAGTGGCGGCCAAAAACATGACAAATGAACCATTATCCACCGGACTCTTTGGCAGTGTTTACGATCCTGAAGCCAACCATGGCCTGATGTTTAAAATGGTTAACCGTTCCGTGAGGAAAAACCTCGAAAAACAGGGCATAGACCCATCTAAACGCCTAGATTACCGTGACTGGGATGAAATAAGAACCTGGGCACGTGATCTGGTTGATAAGTTAGAAAATGATTCATAAAATCAATATTAACCATAATACAAAAATCTGAGACTATATGAAAAACTAGGGAGACCCTTAAAATGAATGCAAAAAGTATATTAAAAAAAATGGGAATCGGCCTGGTGATATTTATTTTACTGTTATTTGCAGTTATGGGATCCATTATCTTTGATGCAGCCAGTTACACCGGCACTGGATCAGAAAAACTAGAGGCTAATGGAACTGCAGTGGGAAGCGCTCTGGTTGTGTATGACCCTGGCTTCAGTGGTGTTGCTAAAAACACTGCCAGTAACATTAGCAGTCAGCTGCAGACCTACGGTTATAATGTAGATGTGGTTGGTATTAGAAACTCACAAGCAACCAACACCTCCAATTATGATGTTATTGCTGTTGTTGGACCCGTGTATATGGGTAAAGTTGCTAGTTCCGTTCAAGAGTACCTTAAAACATTCAAACCAGCCGCAGGCACTAAGGTAGGTGTTTTTGTAACTGGAAGTGATCCAGATACTGCCAATGATAATGCGTTACTTATGAAAGAAGCAGTTCCATTACCTGATAGCAGTAATATCACCGTGAAAACCGTGGTAAAAGGAGTAAACGCAGATAACACCAAAACCATTACCTTCGTTAACACTCTAATAAAATAAGGGATGTTATCCCTATTTTATTTTTAAGTCTGAGTGGGGGAACGTCTTGAAAACTATGTCAAAAAAATCTCTGATTCCATCCATAGTAACTGCACTTCGATTACTGGTAGCACCGGTATTATTCTACACAATAATGACGAATCAGTACTTAGGAGCTATATTAATACTGATTTTTGCAGGAATCACCGATTTTCTGGATGGGTATCTGGCCCGGAGACTGGATGCATCATCGGATAGTGGGGCTTACCTTGATGTTATATCTGATTTCATCCTGATAGTCCTTGGTTTTGCAGCATTTGTCCTTAAAGGATGGTACGATCCATTAATTCTATTGTTAATCATCACCATGTTTGCACTGTTTTTAGCCACTTCCAGCCTTAAAAAGCTGGTTTACGATCCAGTGGGGAAATACTTAGGTGCCTTCCTCATGGTTATGCTTTTTATAACACTCTTATTCCCTGAACCATTGATAAAAACAATTTTACTTGTTCTATTGGTGATTATATGCCTTACTTCAATAATAAGTAGGTTTTCAGTAGTTTTAAGGCGAAAATAAGGGATAAACAGGAAGTAAATAGAAATAATACTTTTTTAAATGATTTTTTTTTAAAATGAGGATACTTTAAAGTTGATTATTAATATCAAAAGTAGTTAATGTTAATTAACCTAATAAAAAACAGAAAAAATTATTGCTATTCAAGTGATCAAGGTGCAGCAAAAATGAAGAATAACCCAGAATGGTATTACAATGAAAACCCGGTAGGAGTGGATTATTTAGATCCAGAAATAGCCAGAGAATACAATAAAGAACATCAAAAATTCAGGAATTTTGAGGATGAAACCGAAGACATTGTTCAGATGTTAGGAATTACACCAGAGGACACTGTACTGGATTTCGGCTGTGGAACTGGTGGAATTGCATTAAATCTTACAAAATATTGTAAGAGGGTTATTGGTGTGGATATTTCAAGAGAAATGCTGGATATTCTCGAAGAAAAAGCTAAAAAACAGGACATTACCAATATTGAAACTCATTGCGCAGGATTTTTAACCTACAATCATGACCAGTCAGTTAAAATAGATAAAATTGTGTCCATGGTGGCACTTCATCATCTCCCTGATTTCTGGAAATCAGTGGCACTCCTTAACATGGCAAAAATTCTAAAAACAGGGGGAAAACTTTATCTTTTCGATGTTGTATTCACCTTCAATATCCAGGATCATCAAAAAACCATAGGACAGATGATAAACCAGATGGAAAATGCTGCGGGTGATTCAATGGCAGATGAATTAAAGGTCCATATTCGTGATGAATTTAGCACTTATGACTGGATAATGGAAGGTTTACTGGAAAGAGCAGGATTTTCAATTGATTCTGTGGATGTAAAGGCAGATAATATAAGGGGCTATATCTGTTCTAAGGTATGATCTTTGCCTATTATACTTTTTCCACAGCGGGGAGGGTTATTGAGTTAATTTTTTTAAGTTATGATATTTCCAGGTTATGATATTTCCAGTACTTTTAAACTAATTCTCAAACTTTAGAATTAACCTAAATATTTTTTTTCCAACATTTTCTTTAAAAATGGACTGAGCAGATATGCCAAACTGCTCCACGCGAAGAAATAAACTGATAACCCTAAAGCAAGGACCGAACATAGGGGTAAAATAAGATTGATATCCCTCATTAATTTAAGTGTATTCTCATTAAGATTTTCATCAACCAATCCTTTCCAAACAGAATAGTACCAGTTCACATAGTATAAAATTCCAGCGAATAACAGGTTGAGTTGGAAAATTATGTTTGCTGTAATGTAAGATCCACCATATTCCGATATTATTTCAGTGGAAAAAGGCACCAGAGCAATGAATAGCAGCCAGAAGATGTTAATAGTTATCAAAGTTGGGTCAGAACGTTTAATGAACTGGAACTGCTGATGATTATTACGCCAGAAACCGGCTAGTATCCAGAAAGAAAGAGCATAGCACATTAATTTAGGCCATAACACCCAGAGTTGCTGTTGGAATGCAGCTTCACTTAAGTTACTGGCAATATCAGGAACCCCAATACTTAAAACCAAAAGAGTCATGGCAATGGCAAATATACCATCCACCAGGGTTTCAATACGGCTGGTGGTCATCCATAAGTTAATAGAATCCGGGTTTTTTGACATTAGATTATGATATTCCTTTTGGCTATAAAAATTATTGGGTTTTTTAAGAACTCAATTATTTACCCCATTTGAGTTCTAAGGTTGGAAATATGAACTCTTTAATGGTTGAAGATAGGGACTTCTTAAAATATATTCCACCAATAAAGCAAAAGATATTATTACTTTTCAAGTGCTCTTAGTAAAAAGACATATTCATGCGTATTATAATCATAAATAGAATAAAATTACTAAGATTGGATACGGAATTGAATAAATAAATACCAGATTAGGAAGTAAGACCATGAAAATCGAAATAAAAAACATCCCAGAGTATCAGGTGGCCTTCATCTTAAAGAAAGGAAGTTATCAGCAGATCCCTGATACTTTAGGCAAAGTTGTGGGATGTTTAATGGCCAAAAACGTGGAAATTCAAATGCCAGTCTACGGAATATACTATAACAGTCCTATGGATGTTTCTGAAGAAGAGCTGGAATGGGAAGTTGGAGCGGCCTTCATTGGAGAATTAGAAGGAGAAACTGATATTCAAATAAAGGTTGTCCCTCAGCATGAAGCAGTTACAACTGTGTTTAAAGGACCTTATGGTGAAGCAGCATCAGTTTACATGGATCTCATCCAGTACGCAGGAAAAAAAGACTATCAGATCGCCGGCCCTGTTCTGGAAAGTTATCTTAATGATCCTTCTGAAGTCTCTCAGAGTGAGGCTTTAACCGAAATACAATTCCCTGTGGTGAAAAAATAGTTACCAACGGTGGAAAAAATAGTTACCATATTTATGATCAGCCGGGATTTTGATATGTTAAACTGTTTTTAAATATTAATTTAATATTTAAAGATGCATGAGAAGTTATTGGCCGGAAGTGACTCAACAAATCACCTCAATGTCCAGTTCGGCCAATTTCATGCTATTTCGTGAATCAATGGAATTAGGACTAATCTAACCCCCCTGACCTTCAATTTTTTCTTGAGTATTTAGACGAGGATTATCATTTCCCCCATATTTCCCTAATTGTTGGAAATAATTACGAATATACCCTTATTTCTCAAATTGTCCAATAAATCACTAATTTATCCCAATATAATTATTAAATGCCCTTTTAAGCCTTTTAAAACTTTAATTTCGTTTTAAAATTCTCCATCATTTATATACAATTTCAATCAACTATTCCTAACCTTCACATTACTGAAAGTTCTAAAAATAATAAAAGTTTGTAGTTTAGGTGACAATATGAACCAAATCCTTGACACTATTAAAAGCAGAAGAAGTGTTCGTAAATATCAGGATAAGCAGATTAAAGACGAAGAGCTTGAAAAAATCCTGGAAGCTGCCATTTATGCCCCCACAGGCCATAATGACCAGCCATGGCATTTTACCATAATTCAAAATAAGGATCTGATAAATCAGATCAATGAAGGTGCCAAGGAAGTTATGAAAACAATGGATGTAGAATGGATAGCGAATATGGGGAAAGCTGAGAGTCTTAACATCTTCCACCAGGCACCAACAGTTATAATAGTCTCCGGACGAAAAGATGCCACCACACCCCTGGTTGATTGCTCAGCAGCGGTTGCCAACATGCTCCTGGCTGCAGAGAGTATGGATATTGGTTCCTGTTGGATAGGATTAGCCAAATTTTACTTCCTTAATGGGGAGAATATGGAAGAATTAAACATACCCGAAAATTATGAAGTTCACTTCGGAGTTTCACTTGGTTATAAGGTCCGGAAAAACCCAGAAGCTCTCTTAAGACACAAAAATGTTTTTAATTATGTAGAGGTCTCATCACAAAATATTAACAAACCGAACACCAAATTACAAATGGGTGTAACTATGGATGTAATAGAAAAAAGAATAGAAGAGACTAAAGTTGCTTATATTCCATACAGTGGAAGTTATGACCGTATCCCAGAATATATCCAGGAAGTAGGACAGTGGGTTATGGAAAAAGGTCTTGAAATGACTGGCAGGGTTTACGGAACCTATTTCAACAGCCCGGAAGATGTGGCTGAGGAAGATCTGCGATATGAAATCGGTTTTTCATTTGCAGGAGATGCCTTACCAGAAGACAAGATCGGTATTAAAGAAATCCCGGAACATACCGTACTATCAGCCATGCACCAGGGCCCCTATACTGAAGTAGGGCCAGTTATACACGCAGTGGTGGATTATGCCGTTGAAAATGGCTACGACATTGTGGGACCGGTAACTGAAGTATATCTTAATGATCCGGCAGAAGTTCCTGAAAGTGAACTTTTAACCGAAGTGCAATTTCCAGTCATAAAAATCAAATAATTTTCATT
The DNA here is from genome assembly GCF_963666025.1 of uncultured Methanobacterium sp. Classification (NCBI taxonomy): domain Archaea; kingdom Methanobacteriati; phylum Methanobacteriota; class Methanobacteria; order Methanobacteriales; family Methanobacteriaceae; genus Methanobacterium; species uncultured Methanobacterium sp. The sequence goes on from NZ_OY762552.1 coordinate 1,113,420, forward strand.
AAATCTTTTTTTAACCCTTTTTTTACACTGTGCTCTCCATTAAAATCCCAAAGACCCAAAAACAAAAGTTAAGAAACATTCATAATATTTAGGGCTGCTTAAACTTCCCTTGATTTATTTAATAATTTGGGTGTAATTTGGGCATAGCTATTTATTATTAGGATTGAATAAAATAGACTAGTTCTTACTTAATTCCAAAAGAATTAAAAGGACCACACCAAGAATCTCGTATTGCTCACGAAAATCTAAATTCAAATGTTATGCTAAAAAAAAGCTGATAGAACAAACATTTAAGAATAATGATCACAAACAATAATAAAATATATTAATAATATTAAAACTAATATTAAACACCTGGCTCGTGTTTATCTTGAATAGAACCAGGAGGAACCATGCGTAACCTCGAAAAATTTAAAGAATATATTCCCAGAATGGGAGAACCTAATGTAAAAAGTGTTGCTTTATTAATAGATGGACCTAATATGCTACGAAAGGAATTCAACTTCGATCTGGACGTAGTACAGGAAATACTGGCAGATTATGGAAAAATAAAGGTGGGGAAAGTTTTCTTAAACCAGTATGCCTCAGACAAACTTATTGAAGCCATAGTTAACCAGGGCTTATCCCCTATCATTGTAGCCGGAGATATAGATGTTCAAATGGCAGTTGAAGCCTTTGAAGCCATACACAACCCCAATATTGATGTTGTGGCCCTGATGACTCGTAATACTGACTTCTTACCCCTAATCAATATTGCCAAGGAAAATGGAAAAGAAACCATTGTGATTGGTGCGGAACCCGGTTTCAGTATCGCCCTTAAGAACTCTGCAGACAGCACCATAGTCCTGAAAAAACAACACCACCCCCATGGAGCAGTCTAAAATAAACATTCCATTAATTTCATTACTTATTTCTTATTTTCAACACAAAAATACAATCCTCTCCTAATTTTTCTTAACAATAACCATTTTACCAGATTAAAAATAGCTCTTTTACTGAATAATGGATTATTTCCCTGAAAAAAATAATGGATTATTTTCCTAAAATAAATAAAATCTATTTATTTTCTAGATGCTCATTTTACAAAGAGAAAATTAGATGTTAAATGGCAGTTAGTCCCGCAAATTAAGAACAGGACTGTTTACTCACAATTACTGTTTATTGCTATCTGTCGGAAAATTTATATGGGATGTAAGGTCTATCTTTAAGTCCTAGAACTAATTGTTAGTTTGCAAATGCAAAGAGAAATCACCAACCTCTCAGTTATATCCTCTGGAGACGTGACTCATTTCATTGCATGATATAATAACCTTCATATAGAAAGTTCTAAAACCTTCATATAGAAAGTTCTTAAAATATCATATTAGAAAGTTATTAAGAATTTCACGCCGGGTATTGTTATACTCTCATTATGTTAATTATTACTACTTTAAAGGTGGTTCAAAATGTACGTGGTTGTAATGGGTGGGGGGAGAGTCGGATTGAACCTGGCCTCCTTCTTAATTGCTGATGGGCATGATGTTACTTTAATTGAAAATGACGAACATTTATGTACTAATGCTGCAGCTGAACTGGATGCGTTGGTGATCTGTGGTAACGGTACTGACACCAAAACCCTGGAAGAAGCTAATGTGTCCAGTGCAAATGTATTTGTAGCAGCAACTGGAAATGACGAGGCTAACCTGCTTGCCTGTATTCTGGTGAGGGAATTTGAACTTCCTAAAATCATTGCTAGGGTAAGTGAACCCAGCCATGCCGAAGCGTTCCGTAAGGTAGGTATTGATTCAGTTATCAGTCCTGAGATCACGGCCGCCAGTTATCTGGAAAAATTGATAATTCGACCTAAAATCGCTGACCTGGTAGTAATGGGAAAAGGTGACGCAGAATTACTTGATTTTAACCTGGAAAACGAAAAGGTAGTGGGCAAAAAAGTAGGAGATATCAGTCCCACCGAAGACTTTATAATCGTTGCGGTTTATGAAAATGGAGATATAACCATTCCAAAACCGGATATCGTCCTGAAAAAGGGTATGAAGGTTTCTATACTAGTAAAAACCAAGGCTGCCCGTGAAGTCATGAAACGATTCACCAAGTAAATTTAGTTCATTTTAAATTTATAAAAATCAGCAGATTTCATTAAATTATTCTGTTTTTAGTCTGTTTATAAATTCTATTGATTTTTCATCGGTATATTCCTTAAAAATCTATATAATGGGGCAGGTTGTCAGGTTCATGAGAACTTTAAATTTCATGGAAGATTAAATAGTAATTTCCATGTTTAGTATAATTCAGATTTTAAAGTAGATCCTATTTAAGGATCCTACCCAACCAGTTATCTATTTTTTAAGCAGTTCATCTAAAATATCTATGATCTTGGGATTAGACAAACTGTAATGCACCCAAACACCTTCTTTACGCCATTTCAAAAAGCCAGCTTTTTTTAATACATTCAAGTGATGTGATACAGTTGGTTGTGGTTTTTCCATTGCAGTAAAGATTTCACAAACACACAGTTCACCATATTTTAATAAATAGATTATTTTAAGTCTGGTTGGATCTCCAAGGGCTTTTATAGAATCTGCATTTTCATATAAAACATCATCTGCAGGAATTTTGGGCTTTATCTTTTCCAGTCTCTCAATCTGGTCTGGGCCCGGTTTATCCCCACCAATTTCACATGATTTCATAATATTCTTTATAGATATATAATATATTTAAATTATGGATGTATTATTTATTATATGACAAAAGAACATCTTTTATTTTTTTAATTGCCATTCAACCACATAGCTACCTGTTTAAAGAATGAAAGAGTTTGATTTCTATTCAAACTCTTTTAGTTCTTTTTTTATTTTCTCTTTCATGTGTCTAACACAAATTTCTCCGTTTTCATCCAATCTAGACACATCAGTGGGTTTTAAACCAGCTTCATTGAGTTCTTCCATAACATTGATGTTTTTAACTGGTTTGACACCTTTTTGTTCCAGTATCTTTAGGGTACAGTCACCATCACAGCCACTTAAGGCTACGATGGGATATTTTCTAATTAAATTTCTAAATCCATCCCTATCAGCAGAGGTAGCGCCCATACAAATAGATATGGTGTTATCAGTTTCTGCAACTGTATCTGCCGATGTTATGCGGGCTACTAAACCATATGGGCTCATCCCACTACATGCAGCCAGAGCCACTTTCTTTTTCTCACTCATTTTAAATATCCCCTAGAATACTCAATAACGATCTCCCAAATGGTATTCAGTAATGTCTCTCATGTGTAATTCGGTTAATATCTCTTAAGTGTATTCAGTTAATTATTATATCTTGAGTTTTAACAACCGGATTTAGAATTCTTGAGAGCCAATTTTGCATTCATTTTATCAAATTTATTTTTAACATGATGGTATCCTTTCTCGTCAAATGGACAGTCTTCTATACAGTAAGTACAGCCCTGACTACAACCTATACATCGTTTTTGTATGAATTCTATCTCTTTAGAACCACAGCAGCTATCGGTTTCCATCAGTGCTTTTTCAGGACAGGCTTTGATACATTTACCACATTTTTCACAGTAATCAGCTATCCATGAATGGTTATCATCATTTTTTAGGGGTAAATTTTCTATACTGGTGAATATAGCTGATATCTTTTGCCGGGGTCCAAGTTCAGGACTTATTAAAAGACCACTCTGCCCTATCCAACCCAAACCTGCGTTCTGACCAAGCTGTGAGAAGCCTACCATGCTCCCATAGGGGTGAGCAACCTGAGTTGCAAAGCCATTTGCTCGGATAAAGTCCGAGAGTGCGTAGGTTATGTTGCCCAGTTTTGCGTAGGTTGCATCATTTAATTGCTGTGCTTCTGGACCGGGAGGTGCTTTGATAATATTTTTACCCATTTCTAGAGTTAAAACAATTGCATTAGGATAAAGAGGTTCTTCTGTATGGATTAATTCAGGAACAACTTGTGTATATCCTATACTTACAATGCCCATTGCGTGGGCAAATTTCTCAAAACCTTCTAAAAAATCAGGACCAGCCCTATTTTTAGGTTCATCCGGATTTTTTACCAGTGATTGATCCGGGAATTCTCCTCCACACCCACATCCGCATTCATCACTTTTTTCTGAATCTGTTTCAGGTTGCTTATCTCCGGTTCCCCCACAACATCCCAGATCCTCATCTGGTTCTTTTTCAGAGGACCTTTCAGTACTTTCTCCACAACATTCAGGTTTATCACTATTTACTGTTTCTACTTTTAGAGCCCTTACCTGTACACTGGTTATTTTCCCCACCAGCCGTTCATCCATGTTGGGTTCTGTAAAAAAGTGCTGTTCAATGATTTCAACATCTTTAAACCCTGCTTTTTTTATGGTTTCCATGTAATCTTGTTTTTCCATGGCCCCGGCAGTGCATTCGGACCATGCCTGGAAGCTTTTACGGATTCCCTCTGGAAGTTCTCCCTCTGTAACTATATCTGATATTAATATTCTGCCACCATCTTTTAAAACCCTGAAAACTTCTTTAAATGCTACAGACTTGTTTGGTGTGAGGTTTATAACACAGTTACTGATTATTACATCGATGGAATCATCTTCAATGGGTAAATTCTCGATTTCACCCAGTTTAAACTCCACATTCAGATAACCACCAGTTTCAGCATTTTGGAGGGCAGTTTTCACCATTTCTTCGGTCATATCTACCCCGATGACCTTCCCTGCATCACCTACTTTATTGGCAGCCAAAAAAACATCTATTCCCCCACCGGATCCAAGGTCTAAAACTGTTTCACCCTTTTCTATCTCTGCCAATGCTGTGGGGTTACCGCATCCCAGACCAAATATGGCATCTGCAGGGATGTTTTTGATCTCCTCATCAGAATAACCTACTGCTTTGGCTTGCATGATTATGCCGTCCATTTCAGTTCCAGAGCAGCATGAGCAGGAGGAAGAATCTGTTTTAGTGGCAATTTTTGAATATCTTTCTTTCACAAAGTCTTTTATTTCTTTTTCTTTCAAATTGTCCAACCACCCTGTTAATTTCATATATCCAAATATATCAATATATAGATAAATTGATGAGAATCCTTATAAACTTTACTGTCAAACATGACCATTCAAAAATAGTGATGTTAAAAATCACAATCAAAAAAATTAAATCTAAATCAACTTCTGACAAATAAGAGACGAAGATATCCAGGCATATTCCTTCTGGTAATCATTGAGACTGACGAACGAAACTGCTGATAAAGTGTAGGATAATAATCCCAGAAGATATTGGGATATATCTTCATCTAAGAGAGTTATCATATTACCGTACTCCCTCACCCTGCGTATACACTGAAATGCCTTGATAATATCTGAATTATCAAAATTTAATGAAATATCATTGGATTTGAGGGGTATATGGGGTATGTCACTGAGATTTTCAGCATCAATAAACTGTCCTTCCAATTCAAGGATGTACTTTAATTTTTCCAAAGAATTTACATCCACACATTCCAGTTTGAAGGCAGTTTCCAGTTTAGCCACATCACGGAGGATGTGAGAATACCGGGTGGCGGCAAAGTCAATGAGCCACATATTCAGATCATCATCCATGAGCACGTTTCTCAGGTTCAGATCACCATGGGTGGAGGTTTCATAGGCACTGACTGATTGGGACCTGCGTTCATTCATTACCTTCTCCACAAAGTACAGTGGATTTATGGATTTTCCAAGATCATGTGGCAGTTCAACGTACTTATCACCAGATGTGACCCCAAATTTCTCCAATGAAAAACTTTTGATATTATCATACTTAAAGAAAAAGTCGTACTCCTCATAAAGGAACAGTTCTTTTAGCTTGGGTTGCCCATACCAGCTACGAAGTACGTTTCTGAAGAGTTTATCCAGTGCAGTTAGAACCTCTCCAGTGTCATGGGAAGCATAGTAATCTTCCATAGTTTTTATGGTGCCCTCCCTACCATTTATACCCACAAAGTTGTACAATATCCCACCGTCTTCCCCTATTCTACGCTTGTCTATGATTTGTGTGGCGTTATTTTGTATGTAACGTTTCACATGGTCTTCATATCCTCTAAGCTCGTCCCCTAATTCAAACCATGGTCCCAGTTTCATTACAAATGGCATTTCCTTCCTACCGGAGCGATCCCATGCATCCACCTTGAACACTGCCGAACCACTGTACCCCCCTGTAATTGGAGTTAGGAAAATTTCTGCTGCATCCGAAAATATTTTACTGGTTATATCCTGGAATGTATCATTCCATCTTTCACATTCACCCTGCACTGTTATTTCCTGTTTTTTTTCAAAAGTAATATCTGATATATATGAAACACCAATTAAAGCTTTTTTCAGCCGGGAATTATCCAAAAGATGACACATGTCTAGAAATTCCCCATTCTGGACGATTTTTCGTATCTGCCCATCCAGGTCCCTATTTTTATTCAGGGGAATGTGTTTGAAGACCACTGCATGGTTATGGAGTAACATGTCCTTGTTTCCAATGTTGGCAGGGTGCAGGTAAAACAGGGCGCCCAGTGCATCTTCATCAAAGTTTGATAGATCACTTGCCAGATCAACACCCACCCCAAAACTTACCATAGTCTCACCATGAAACAGGGTTTTAGTGCTTATATTCATCCAGGACTGGATATTATTGGGATCCATGATCATTTCACGGTTTTTGGGGGCGAATTTTTTGATGGGTGATATTTTAATTCCTGAACTATATATTTCCCCAATATCTGCCTGGATTGCCAGGCTGATGATGCCCTTAAATGAAGGCCTCATTTTACGGGCCATCTGAAAAAGGGATGAGTAAAGTTCATCCATGCTGAACCCTTCACTGGTTTTAGATTCTGCAAATATGATATCATTGAACTTTCCATCCAGTGCCGCGTTAAATCCGGTGTGAATGGTGACCATTCCAGTGTCTGTTGCTGGTATTAAAAAATCAGGAGTATTATGTCCATCAGTGGGTAGCCAGACCATGGTGCCTCCAATGGTGATCATTTCCCCCATGATCTCTATGAAGTCATTCATGTTCTCACCCAGCCCTCCCAGTCCAATGGAATATTCTGTATCGGAGAACTTCCGGGAATAGATAGTATCCTCTTCTAACTGGGCGTTAAGTACATTGGAGATATCACCAACCACTTTTAATTTAGAATCAGTGGATGATACATTCAGTATGGTTAAAGAAATCTGTTCATCAGCGTAGTGTGGGAGGTTGGCCCAGTCCACTGGTTCTGATTCAGTTGGAGACACTTGGAATTTCAGGGCATCTTCCAGGGTAGGTTTCAGGGAAAAGATCTGATCAAATCCTGCCATTTTCAGAACCTCCAGAGGATAAGGTTTCACATTGCAAAGATGTATCATTCCACCCCTGTCTTTCAGGATTCTTTCGGTTCCAAGCAGGCTCCTGATACCCCCACTGCTCAGGTAACTGACATCGTTTAAGTTAAAAATAACCACTAAATCAGTATCAGTGATAATGGTTTCTAGAGATTCGTTCAACTCCAGCGCACCGTAAGCATCCAATCTACCTTGAGGTGTTACTACCAAAACACCATTAACTCTTTTTGAAGTTATATCCATGATTTACTCCCCTAAATTACATGAATTTGCAAATACTTTAAGATGTTAGTAAAATTATGAGGTTTTTACCATATATACTAATTTTTTATCTAAATTTCCGGAATTAAAAACCGTTTAACATATTATTAAAGGATTATTTTGGTAATTATGACTTATTCATCCCTGAAAGTAAAATTTGACCAGAATACTACGGTTTTTTTAAAACCTTTATTCTACAGTAGACTTCTCGTGTTTTTCTACTTCCCCAATAAGGCTAATTCCTGCCCGTAGTTTGTAAAAAGAGCTTTTTGATAAGAAAGGAAAACTTCGATTGATAAGAAATGAATCTTCGTTTGATAGAACGGAAAAAAATATATTTTCTCCTGTAGAATTAAAATTAAAAAAAATAATAAAAAGAGACTACTTTGATGTCTCTTTTACTGAGCTAGGGTTTTTCCTTGAATTTATTCTAAATCCAAAAAGCACCCTGAACATGTTCCTGAATGGTTTCCGGTATATGTGGAAGTGGATCAAGGTCCCCACAACCATCAGAATTGATAACTCCACATGCCAGAAAGTTAAAGAAGGGTTTAATGCTGTTCTTATACCCATATTTATCAAGAGCACCAAAATAACCCCCGTACCTCCACTTCCAAGGTATCCTGCAGTGAGGAGTAGATTCCATATCCTGCGATGCTTATTTCTTTTTAGAATTCCCTTTTTAAACAGGAAATGTGTAATGAGGTAACCACCTATAATCAACATGCTTATGGGCAGGACAAAGTAATTGTTTGTATCTCCATTAAGGTTTCCAGAGTCTAAACTGGGAGAATCCGATACTGTGGTGGCATTTGTATCAACTTGATCCTGTACCTGAGTATCTGCATTGGCTCCGTTTCCATGTCCACTGTCCACTGTGGTGGTAGATGTATCATCTGGCGAGGTAGTAGTGGTTTCGGTGGTAGATGTATCGGTAGCGGTAACTGGTGTTGCCTGGGAAAAATCACAGATCCCATCCCCACCTATATCCATGTAGCGGGAACATTGCCCTGGAAAGGGGTCATTCACCATTCCGTAGGGGCAAGTGGTGGCACATGAAGAAGACATGGTACTGGCAGCTATGAATGGAATTGTAGAACCTGCTACAAGGAGTTTCTGCTTTAAGGAACCAGTTTCTAATGTGGATTTTATATTTTCTTTTGATAAGGCAGATTTTAGCTTATCATTTAATGAAGCATTTTTTAGTTTATCCCTTGATAATTTAAATCGAAACTTATCCTTTAATGAGGCAGATTTCAACTTATCCTTTGATTTAGAAGTATCATCTGATAGTTGCTGAGTAACTTTTCCAATCATGATTTCACCCTCCTCTTGGCAGGGATGAAGGTGGTTTTAGCTGATTTCCAGTAGGTGTGGATGTGGAAAATTGTTACCAGAGCCAGGGTTATTCCCACTTCAACATGCCAGTAAAGCAGTTGAGGATTGATTGGTAATTTCACCCCGAATTCCATAAATAACAGCAGGATGAAACCTGCTCCAGCAGATATCAGGAATGCAATTCCAATTATAAAGTTCCATATATTGACGTGTAACGCTTTTTTGATTAAATTCATTCTGTATAGGCTGTAAGTGAATAAATAGCCCCCTATAAAAGGCAGGGCCGGTAAGATCATATCATAAACCATAAATGCTCCCCCGAAATTTTTTTTAATTTTGTATTTTAGTTTTGAATGCAATGATTGCAGGCCTTGAAACTAAACTAAAAATATTATGCGAAATTTAAACAATTTAAGACCTAAATATTAGTTTAAATATAGTTTAAGGCCTGAATTTGCAATACACTACTAAATAGTTCAACTATATAAAAGTAATTATTCCAAGATTATACCCAAATCTTTCCATAATTACATCCAATTATTCATTTTAAGATTAAAAAGAATAATTTAGTCCTATATACAATTCTGGGTATTTTTATGGTGTAAAATGGGTGCGATCTGGGCATAAACTTGGAATAATCATTTATCTAATTACGGCCCAAGTTAAGCACACACACCATGGAGGTGAAAATTGATGAACATTCCAAAAAAAGCAGCATTAATATGTGCACTAGTGATGATGATCAGCGTAGTTCCTGCCTTTGCATTGAATCAAACTGACAACAACACCACTACAGACCAAACCCAGGGCCAAAACTGTACTGGCAACCAGAACCAACACAAATATCAGAACAATCAGGGATCCTGTGATTCTGCTGGTGAAAATTGTGGAAGTTGTGACGGAGAACAACACCAGTACCAGTACGGACAGAAAAACAGTGCATCCGGAGCTTCAAACTGCGACCAGGGCCACCAGTACCAGTACGGACAGGGAAACAGTACCTCCGGCACTGAAAACTGTGACGGTACAAACTGCAAAAAAACAAGCTAAAACTGTGAAAGGTCATCAAAAATGACTTTTCATTCTTTATTTTTTAAAATAAGGTTAAAAACATTATTATCCTGAATTTTTTCAGGTTTAATTCTTAATTAAGGAATATCATGGAAAAGTTCTATTATGAATATCGTGGGGAAGAGAATGTGATGAATATTTAGTCCATCATACCAATCCTAAAATCCCTACCGACCGATTATAACTGCAATATCGAGATTAAAACCAGGCATACATTACAGTTCATTTTTTAAACTTCTCTTTTATTATAAATTAATTTTCATCGAATTATAAAAGTTAATCCGATTATGTAGAGTATTATAGAGATTATTTTTCAATGGATAATTGGATCCAAAGGATAAATATGTATTAATAACCGACTAAATCTTGCAACCAATACCTATTTTATGGATTAAATATATTTAGCACCTCTTTAAAATTATTATTTGTATATCAAATTACCAATATAATGATTAATCGTTATGAAATAAGTATATATTATGTCATGGTTCTAAGTAACCTGTTAAAATAAAGGGAGGCTTATAAACGAACATAAACTTAAAAGTTTTAGGAATGCCATTGGCCATCATTGCTTTTATAGTAGTAATGTTAGTTCCAATGAACGGTTTAAGCTATCCTGGCCATGCAGCAATTGCTTTACTTATATTCGCCGTTATAATGTGGGCCACAGAAGCCGTGCATTTAGCAGTTACTTCTTTAATTATATTGTTTATACAACCCATAATTGGCGTTGCAAGTTTTGATAATGCTGTAATTGGTTTTGCAAATCCAATTATCTTCCTGATGATTGGTGGTTTTATTATTGCCGAAGCAATCCGAAAAAGCGGACTAGCCACACGCCTAACATACACCATGCTTAACAAGTTTGGTACCAGTCCAGATAGAAGTCTTTTCGTGGCAGTATTCTCCACTGGAATTTTATCTGCCTGGATTGAAAACGTGGTGGCATTTGCAATGCTACTTCCTATAATCAAGGAAATCATTCCACTAATGGGAGTTGACGACCCTGAAAAAGGAAAAAGTAACTTTGCAAAAGCCATGGTACTTGGTGCATCCTACGGTTCACTCGCAGGAGGATTCGGTACAGAAATAGGTACCGCACCCAACCTAATGGCAGCAGCCTACACCAACATCCCCTTCGCAGATTGGATGATATTCGGATTCCCCCTGGCAATTATCATGATGCTCATCATCTGGAAATTACTGGGTAGAATGTTCAAACCAGAAGTTAAGGGAATAGTAGGTGGGGCAGAAACCATAACTAATAAGCTGGAATCATTAGGCCCCATGACTGGAGTAGAAAAAAAATCATTGATTATACTTCTATTCACCATTGGATTATGGGTTACCACCGGCTTTACTGGACTTGACAGTTATTCCATTGCCCTGATCGGTGCTGTGCTTTTCTTTATATTCAAAATACTCGACTGGAAAGATGCACAGAACGGTGTGGACTGGGGACTAATCGTCTTCTTCGGAGGAGCATTAAGCCTTGGAGCAGCATTACTGCAAACTGGAGCAGCAAATTGGCTCATATCTGATATTGTTGCCATGCTAGGAAGTAATCCATCAACCATCCTTATTACGGTGGTTTTGATGATAATTGCCGTCTGTATAACTCAGGTAATGTCCAACATTGCACTTTCTGCAATATTAGTACCATTATCAGTTACACTGGCAGCAGCCCAGGGGCAACCAGTTGGAACATACGCAGTACCAGTAGCAATCGCCTGTTCACTATCATTCATGCTCCCAATGGCCGACCCAACAGTCGCAATGGCCTACGGAACCGGATATGTGAAGATCAAGGAAATACTAAAAGCAGGAGTTCCATTAGTTGTAATTGGAATTATAGTAACCATTATAATTCTATTGAGCCCCCTTGCAAAACCAGCGCTTGGATAAAAAAACTTCAAACAAGTGTATAAATCTAGAAGTGTAGAATTAAATTCTACATTTTTATTTATTTTTTAAAATAAATTGAAAAAATGGGGAGTTTATAAAAGTGGCAAAAAAGAGAGTATCTACAGATGGTAGGAGTGATTCTGAACCCAATGCGTTGCACAAAAAGAGGAATCGCAAACAATTAAAGGTATTAAGTGGCGATGAATTAAATTTAAAAGAAATAATGGATGTTTCTCCGGTCCCCCAATTTGTTATAAATAATGATCACAATGTTATTTACTGGAATCATGCCTTGGAAAAATTAAGTAAAATCAAGGCTGAGAATATTTTAGGGACAAATAAGCAATGGCAAGTATTTTACAATACTGAAAGACCATGCATGGCTGATTTTATAGTTAACGGACGTCTGGAAGAAATTCCCAAATGGTACAACACCAAGGATAATAGATCTAAATTCGTTTTGAGATATCAGGGGCAATCCCAAAATTTAGGAAATTCCTGTGAAGCCGTGGCTTTTTTCTCCACAATGGGTGAACAAGGAAAATGGTTACATTTTTCTGTAAATGAAATTAAAAACAATAAAGGTCATGTGATTGGTGCGATAGAGACTTTTCAAGATGTAACCGAACAGATAGATTTACAAGACAAATTTATAAAGACTCTGGAAGAAAAGGAATTGCTCCTTAGGGAAATTCATCATAGAACCAAAAATGATCTGCAGATAATAGACTCCATGATAAATTTTCAATCGTACTACACTGAGGATGAAAAATCACTGGATCTGTTCAAAGATATCCAGAACCATATTCAATCAATAACTCAAATCCACGGGAAAATTTACCCTTCCAAGGATCTGTTAAACATTGATTTTGGAGTTTTCATTAAAAATCTGGTGTTAGACCGGCTCAGAGAATATGGGATTGGCAAAAATACCATTCAAGTGGATATTGGCATTAGTAAGGTTTTACTGGACATCAATACAGTCATCCCCTGTGGGATCATTGTAAATGAGCTGGTGAATGATTCAATAAAACGCATCCTTTTAACTGGGAAAGTTGAAGAATCTGAAGATGATAAAAATGAAGATCCTGACCCTGTGAAGGGAGAACTAGCAGTTAAAATTACCAACAAAGGTGAATTCTTTTTAATGACTGTTTATGATAATGCCACTGTTTCTCCAGAAAATCTGGACCTCCACAGTAACAAAAATGCACTGGATATGTGGTTTTTAAACAAGTTAGCAACTGAATTAGGGGGCACAGTTAGTCTAGAACAGGATAATGGAACTTTATTTAAGATTACCTTTAAAAAAAATAATGTAAAAATCTGATTCTCACTTTTTACCCTTTACATATTAACTATTCCCATATATCCAAATATGTGCTTTTTTTAAATATTGAAACTTTTTTTGAATTTATTGAAAATATTCGATCAGGACTGATCATTACATACACATCCAGTTTTTTAATACATATTTAAATTAGAATAATAATAAAACATTAGTTTGACCCCAATCCAGAAGTCAAATTATCATGATTAATCATCGTAAAATATGTTTATATTAATCTTAAGGTAGTAAGTTACCTGTTAAAAAAAAGGGAGGGCTAAAAACGAACATAAACACAAAAGTTTTAGGAATGCCACTGGCCATCATTGCTTTTATAGTAGTAATGTTAGTTCCAATGAACGGTTTAAGCTATTCTGGTCACGCAGCAATTGCTTTACTTGTATTCGCCGTCATAATGTGGGCCACAGAAGCGGTACATTTAGCAGTCACTTCTTTAATAATACTCTTCATACAACCCATAATTGGTGTTGCAAGTTTTGATAATGCTGTAATTGGTTTTGCAAATCCAATTATCTTCCTGATGATTGGTGGTTTTATTATTGCCGAAGCAATCCGGAAAAGCGGACTAGCCACACGCCTAACATACGCCATGCTCAATAAATTTGGGACAACACCAGATAGAAGTATCTTCGTGGCAGTGTTCTCCACTGGACTCTTATCCGCCTGGATTGAAAACGTGGTGGCATTTGCAATGTTACTCCCCATTATTAAGGAAATCATCCCACTGATGGGAGTTGACGAACCTGAAAAAGGTAAAAGTAACTTTGCAAAAGCCATGGTACTCGGTGCATCCTACGGTTCACTCGCAGGAGGATTCGGTACAGAAATAGGTACCGCACCCAACCTAATGGCAGCCGCCTACACCAACATCCCCTTCGCAAGCTGGATGGTATTCGGATTTCCACTGGCCATTATTCTAATGCTCATCATCTGGAAAGTACTGGGTAGAGTATTCAAACCAGAAGTTGAGGGAATAGTGGGTGGAACCAAGACCATATCCGATAAAATGGAATCCTTGGGACCCATGAAAAAGGTCGAAAAACTTTCATTGGCCATACTCATATTCACCATCGGATTATGGATTACCGCCGGCTGGACCGGACTAAACAGCTACTCAGTCGCCTTAATCGGTGCTGTGCTTTTCTTTGTATTCAAAGTACTTGACTGGAAAGATGCGCAGAACGGTGTGGACTGGGGACTAATCGTCTTCTTCGGAGGAGCACTAAGCCTCGGAGCAGCACTACTGCAAACTGGAGCAGCAAACTGGCTTATAACTGACATAATGAGCTTACTGGGAAATAATCCATCAATTATCCTCATAACTGTAGTTTTGATGATAATTGCCGTCTGTATAACTCAGGTAATGTCCAACATTGCATTAGCAGCTATACTGGTACCATTATCGGTTACACTGGCAACTGCACAGGGACAACCAATAGGAACATACGCCGTACCAGTAGCAATCGCCTGTTCACTATCATTCATGCTCCCAATGGCCGACCCAACAGTCGCAATGGCCTACGGAACCGAGTACGTGAAAATCAAGGAAATACTAAAAGCAGGAGTCCCACTAGTTGTAATCGGAATTATAGTAACCATTATAATTCTATTGAGCCCCCTTGCAAAACCAGCGCTTGGATAAAAAACCTTTAAACAAGTGTAAAATCTAGAAGTGTAGAATCAAATTCTACATTTTCATTTATTTTAAAAAAAAAATCTAAAATTGGAAAATGATGGAATAAATAAATAGAGGTTAAAAAAATGATTAAAAAAATATTATTACCTACAGACGGTTCAGAAGCATCCGAAAGAGCTGGAGAATACGCAATTTCAGCTGCAAATTTGAGTGGTGCAGATATAATTGTGTTAAACGTGATTGATACAGATTATCTGAACGCTTTACCACAGCAAGATCTGCGAGAAAAATTAGATGAAGAACTACGCGAAGAAGGAAAAGAAGCTGTTGAAAAGTTCAAAAATAAAATCGAAGCAGAAAAATGTGAGGGCAATTGCAAAAACATTAATTTAATAACCTTGATTAAACAAGGAAAGCCTGAAGATGTTATTCTAGAAACAGTTGATCAGGAAGGTGTTGATCAAATAATAATGGGAAAATCAGGTAAACACGGATTTGAAAAGTTTTTAATGGGTAGTACTACCGAAAGAGTTGTTAGAAGAGCAAAAATTCCTGTTAACATCATATCCTGAAGTGATACAGCTTCGAAAAATAGCATGTCTTGAGAAAAATGTTAAATAATTAATTATTTATTTTTATTAATCTAAACTCTTTACAATTACTTCAATTCTGATTCCAGGTTTTTACGCTGGGTAATATCGCGCCAGTAAACTGAAATACCATCATCAGAGGGATAAACACTGACATCAAACCAGTGATCATTTTTACGAATATCATAAGCTTCAAAGTGCTGTATTTCCTTGTTTCCCATTGCTTTACGTAACTTGGTTTCATATACAGTTCCTGTAAATTCAGGGAATCTTCCCCACAGGTTTTGTTCCAGAAGGTCATCGGCATCAGCACCCAGATACTCAGCAGCACACCGGTTAACATAGATAAAATTCCAGAGATTATCCAATGCCATAAATCCATCCTGTATACTATCTAATATCCGCGTTATTTGTTGTTTTCCACTTTCCAATTTTTCTTCAGCCTGTTTACGTTCAGTGTCATCAAAAACATAGCCCTTAACCTGGACAAGTTCATTAGAATCATTGAAGATACCTACCAGATTGGCAATGACATGGATCCGCATAATATCAGATCGCCGCTGCCAGCTTTGAAATCCCATTATTTTACCTTCGCTTTTGAGACGGGTGACCATATAAGGCCAATCAAAGGGGTTTGACTCGGATATATTCCATTTAAGTGCATTTTCAATGGTATCAAAACCGTAAATCTCGGCAAAAGCAGGGTTACATTCTAATATATTTCCCTCAAGAGTGGCAATAAAATCCCCGGTTAGATCCTCATCAAACAAACGATGATACTTCTCCTCACTCTGTCTTAATGCTTCCTCAGCTTCCTTACGTTCGGTGTCATCGAAAACATAACCCTTAACCTGCACCATCTCTCCCTGATCATTGGAGATACCCACAACATTAGCCACAACGTGAATCTTCACGTTATCTGGTCTTATCTGCCAGCTCTGATAATCCTGTATCTTACCTTTATCCTGGAGACGAGTGATAAGGTTCTCCCAGTCACTGGTGTTGAACTGGGAAATATTAGATCCCACAGCTTCTTCACTACTTTCAAATCCATGTATCTGGGCAAAAGCAGGGTTACATTCCAATATTTCACCCTCTGGGGTGGCAATGAAATCTCCAGTTAAGTCTTCGTTAAAAAGTCGCCTGTATTTTTCTTCACTTCTTTTTAAAGCTTCTTCGGCTTCCTTGCGTTCGGTGTCATCAAAGACATAACCTTTAACCTGGATTAATCGGCCGGATTCATCGAACATGGCCACCACGTTACTAACAATGTGGATATTCCTCCCATCTGGCCTCTGGTGTGTGGTCTGGTGGCCCTGAATTTTAGGGTTGGTTTCAAGGTTTTTTATTAAATTTTCCCAGTCATCAGGGTTGAAATCTGCTATGTTAGCTTCTAGAGCATTTTCACGACTAGAAAACCCATATATTTCTGCAAAAGCAGGGTTACACTCCATCACTGCACCTTCAGGAGTGGCAATAAAATCCCCGGTCAGGTCATCCTCAAAAAAACGACGGTATCTTTCTTCACTTATACGGAGCTCTTCAGTTTTTTCTGGAATGACTTCCTGAATCTGGACCAGATATCCTGAATCAATAGTTGAAACTGTTCCCGCAATTGACAAAGGATCACAAGAAGCAGGAACAAAATAATCACGAATTTTTCCAGGATCTAGTTGAGTTTGGAACCTGATGACGTCATTTTCCCTGATTTCATCTCTCCGGCAGGGGATGATTGGATTATGGAATAGGTTAATCTCGGGCAGGTCCTTTAATTTAGGTAGTCCTATTAATTTTATTGCAGCAGGGTTAGCATCCACCAGTTCCCCTTCTTCATCATAAAGAAGAATCCCCATCGGAGATTTGTCGAATATTTCCTTGAAAATATGGTAATAGCTTTTTACCGTTCATTCCCCCTGATAATCCAATATGTGAATCTATGTATTCATTGTCCTTGCTAATTATTATGGTTTGGGGATAACAGTTAGGGATATGAAATTTTTTGTAATTTGAAAGATTTGTTTATAATAGGGGTTACTTCGTAATAGTACAGTTTAACGAAGTGAAAATAATAATTTACCTTGAAAACATGCCAACAAAAAGATTAGAGTAATACATAACAATAACTCCTATTCCAACTACATTACCAAATGTAAATGTTGAAATAATCACTTATATTTTTTAATAATCATTATTTTTGTACCTGATTTTGATAATACAAAATCAGCAACCGAATCATACCGCCAAAGTTGCACTAAATAGAATGTTACATGTACCCTAACTGACTGATATTCCTGGCAGATGGAATGTTATTTCAACTCTCAATCACATATAATAATTTTAGTCACTAAAAAGTGAATGATCTACTTATTGATTATTCATTAACCTGAGGTTTTATTATGAAAAGGGATGTTATCAAAATCAATGAAGAAAAATGTAATGGATGTGGCAGTTGTGTTACCGGGTGCCCCGAGGGTGCACTGCAGGTCATCGATGGTAAGGCCCGTCTGGTAAGTGATCTTTTCTGTGATGGACTGGGGGCCTGTATTGGAGACTGCCCCGAGGGGGCCATAGAGATTGAAAAAAGAGAAGCTGAACCATATGATGAATACAAAGTCATGGAGAATATAGTAAAAGCCGGTCCTAACGTTACCAAGGCCCACCTAAAACATCTTCATGAACATGGACAGACCAAATACTTAAACGAAGCTCTCAGCTTCTTAAAAGAAAAAAATATTGAAGTGCCAGATTATGAAGAGGAAGCACCACTGGCCTGTGGATGCCCGGGTTCGGCAATGCAAGTTCCAGAGCCCAAGTCTGGAAGTGGGGAATCTCCACAGATTCTAAGTGCAGAACTTGGTAACTGGCCGGTGCAACTGCAGCTTTTAAATCCCAATGCACCCTACCTTAAAAATGCTGATCTCCTCATTACTGCCGATTGTGTGCCCTTTGCCTACCCCAACTTCCATCAAAGATTCCTGAAGGACAAGATTCTGATAATTCTCTGCCCCAAACTGGATAAGACCATTGATGAATACGTGGATAAATTGAGTGAGATCTTCACCAAGCAGGATATAAAATCCATTACCATAGTGCACATGGAAGTTCCCTGCTGCTCGGGTATTGAAGTGATAGTCAAACGTGCCCTGGAAAAAGCTCAGAAGAACATAATCATTAAGGACTACACCATTTCCATAAATGGGGAAATAATTTAATAATAAAAACAGCTATCTTTGCCCATATAGAAATGTAAAATCCAGTATAGGAGGTCAATAAAATGAAAGTAGTTGGATTTAATGGAAGCCCCCGTGAGGGGAGTAACACTGGAGTTATGATTGAAGAAATATTAAAGGGTGCCAGTGAAGCAGGAGCAGAAACTGAACTTTTCAATCTGAGTGCGATGAATATCGCCCCCTGTAAGGCATGCATGCACTGCAAGGAGAATAATGGAGAATGTGGCACTGATGATGATATGCAGATTGTCTACTCCCAGATAAGGGAAGCTGATGCATTCATACTGGGATCCCCGGTTTACATGTGGCAGATGAATGCCCAGGCAAAGCTCTTCACTGACCGGCTTTTTGCCAACTTCAAGACAGGATTTGAAGAAAAATACGGGCAAAAAAGCATGGCACTGGTATTCTCACAGAACAACCCTGATGAAAACATGTTTAAAGAATACTTCTACTACACCCGTAACATGTTCGACTTTTTAGGTTACAATGTGGTGGACATGCTCACCTCAAAGGAAAACAGTATTCCCGGAGAAGTTAAAAACAAAAAAGAGGTTATGGACCAGGCCAGAGAAATTGGTAGGGAATTAGTCAAGGGATAACTTTGGTCATGCATATCTTGCATACCAGGCCATCCTAACTTTTTTTCAATTAAATCAACTTTTTCCTATTAAATCAATGAATTTATCCATGTCCCGGACATTGAAGACAAACTTTTGACTGGCATTGGGCCCCCGCATGGACATCAGGCAACTAACTGCAGATTCTCGCTGGTAATCTTCGAAGATATTTTCAAACCAGTCTGCATCCTCTTTTTGAGTGAAAGTGATCTCCATAACACTGGAATGCTTCTCGATACGGCAGTTCCTATCCTTTAAGGCCTCTTTTAATTTCCTAACTTTTTCATCAGACTCCATTGTATCTCCTTCACAGTTAACCCTTAATCCCATTTATAAATTATAAATCTTAGCTCATTTCACACTCTTGGAAACAGCCGGGGAGTGTTATTCATGTATTTTAGGTATTCTTCACCAAATTTGAGGATTAATTCCTTTTCTTCTTTCTTCATTCTAATGATCAAACCGGCTATGAATAAAATGAAAAAAATCAAGCCCCATACATTCTGTGATATAATGGCTACTCCTGCAAACAGGATTAGAATAGACAGGTAGAAGGGATGACGGACCCTGGAATAAATACCAGTGGTTACCAATTCCTGATTCTCGGTTGTTCTTGAAAGTGGCACCCAGTTTTTACCTAACTCTCTCCGAACCATTAAATTAAAGCCCATACCGACAAACATCACCATAAAACCAGTTAATACAAGGATTGTACTGTAAATTCCGGTGTAAAATGTGATTAAGACTGCCATCATTAGCCCTGTCTCGGGAACAGTCAGGGCAATGGAGGTGTAATCCCTCTCTTTTAGTATAGTGGGCCAGCCTTTAATCTGGGCACCGTATTTACGTGACACGTGTAAGGAGATAAAACTATAGACCAGGAAGATTACCAGGAAGAGGTAGAGTAGTTTTTGGTCATATCCCATCAGGAAATAGCTATAAGCCAGTGCCAGTATAAAGAGTGAGAAAATGGTTATGTCCTTAATTTCTACTATTTTTATCACCTTACCCGTAATTAGGCCATAAATTGTATTATAATGACTGTTTTGTATTTTAAATACATAAATTATACCATCAATTGCTTGTTTGTATTTTAAATCCAAAAATTATACTATTTAATCCATAAATTATACTATCATCGCTTGTTTGTATTTTTAATCAATTAATTCATCTCAATCCTTATTATAACTTTAATTCATTGTTTACATCGTTAATCATTTGCCTGTTTTGATTTTACTCTTTCCTGCCTGTAAACCTTGTAGGCGGCATAGGTTATTCCCAGTATCAGTGGTCCTATGAAGAGTCCTGGAATGCCCATGGTCACTGCCCCGTAGATGAATCCCAGTAAAAATACCAGTGGATGGACCTCTGAGTACTGGACTGAAATGCGGGGGCGGATGTAGAAGTCAGTGGTGGTTTCAATTATCCAGCCAAAGAAGATGACCAGTATTCCCTGGGTTGTGTTTCCAGTTAGGATACTGAAAAGTCCTATGGCCCCGTAGACTATCCATGGTCCAATTATGGGTATGAACATGGCTATTCCACTGACTATGGCCAGTAAGATCACGTAGGGATAACCCAGGAAATAATATAACACACCAGAGAGTACACCCAGGATGGCTGCCGGGATGATGTTACCCACTATGATACTCTTCAGAACATCATCAGCACCATTGAGGACTTCCCGGTAGAAACTTTTATCCTTATCTGGTACCACGTCTTTTATGTATTGGACTATTTTATCCCCGTCTCTGGCAAAATAGAATATTGAAAAGATCAATATAAGGATTTGAGCAGCCAAAGCCGGGATAGAACTGACCATAGTGATTAACGAATTGGTTATGGCAGATAAGAGTTGCAGAACTCCTGATTTTATGGCATCAACGATGTTCTGGGTGATAGCAGGTGACAGGCCCAGTTTTTCCACTGCACCGTTGATGTGGCTTAAGTCCATGGTGGAGTTTACTGCAGTGGCCTGCTGAACAGACCCTAAGAGTAAACTGGAAATACCTAAAATCTGGGTAATGGTGAAATACAAGAGTAGTGCAATGGGGATGGTTAGGATGATCATTCCGAGGAAAATAGATAAAGTATCGTATTTAACGTAAGGTTTGATCCTACAGGAAATGAAACGCACGTAATAGGCTAAAATAGCCCCAAATATCACCATAGTTACAATGGGGGATAAAATTACCAGGGATAAAATGGTTAAAATTAGTAAGAGTGGAAATATAGTTGAGGAAGACATTTTTTTAATTTGTGAAATCATGGGTACACCTGTAAAAGCACTGTGTATTTTTTTATAAAAATTTCTGAGGATATATGATATTATTTTCAAATGGTTTAAAGAAGACTGAATTTACCTAAACATCAACAAAATAAGCTTCCATGTATTTTTTTGCGACTTTCCGAGTTTTAGGACTTACACTATTTAATTCTTCTTTCACAAATTCATTTACACGTTCTTTGTCATTTATTTGCCCATAAAATTTATAAAATAGTCCTATGATGTCTGATTTTAAGAGTGCAATTTGTTTTAGAGGAAAATCACACCGGTTATCCGCATCCAGAAGAATATCAGTTATATCTTCAGTTATTTCAGCTTTACTTTCCAGAATTTTTCCAGTGTTTTGAACGCACTTGCGAGCTGTCATGAATTTTTCATCATTTATGTGGCTGTAATAATCTGTGAATACATCCCGGAACTTGTTTTCTTTATCAGCAGGGGTTAAATTGGCCAAAAGAACCAGTCCAAAATCACGGTGATAGGAATTGGGGTGATCCAAAAGCAAAGAAAAATCATCCCAGTACTGGTAAAACAGTTCTGGTCTCATTTGACTGGCCTGGGAAATTACACTGTAAGAATGATGGTAAACCATTATTTTAAGGTGATTCAACATCAATTGAACTATTTCATCCCTAATTTTAGGGTCATCAATAATTCTTTCAACAAATTTTTCTTGGTTGAAGTTTTTATCGGATATTTCCCGGATTAAATCTTCTTCAGAAAACAAAAAAGACCACTTCTTTAAATTTTTTCACTGATTTTAAGCAGAATTCTTTTTAAAGATGCTATTTCTTCATCCTGGAGGTTTTCGAACATTTTTCGGGCCATTAACATTCCTTCTTCATCCATCCTTTCCAGAAGTTCCTTTCCTTCCGAAGTTAGTTGAATTAGAAGTTTTCTTCTATCCTTAATACCCACGTTCCTGTTGACCAATCCCTTTTCAACCAGCCGGTCAATGGTACGGGTGGGGGTGCTTACTGCCACACCCAGGGCTTCAGCAATCTGCTTCATGGTCTTGGGTTCCTGGGGACCTATGACATAAATAGCATTGGCCTCGGCTATGGTTAGGTTTTCATAGCTTTTCAGGGTTATTTCAGCCGTTTTAAGGATTTTATCCCCTATATCATCAAAAAGTTCGATAATTATCCGTAAATCTTCATCATCCATGTTCAACTTTCTATTACTTTCCAGATATAAATATTCCGATAAGTATATATTATATCTAACATACATTCTGTTACACAAATAGTTTGATATACATACTATTTACCACACAGAATAAATCATGGAGAATGGGCATGGAAAATGAAAACACCGTAAAAGCAGAGGACACTACAACCATTAAAGTATCACCGGATAAGAAAGGATTCTTAAATTTAAGTCTATTTTTACTATTACAGGGGCAGTTCATATCAATGATGGGAGATATGATCTATGAAATTGCCCTGGGATTCTGGGTACTGGCCTTTACAGGCTCCCCTGCACTCATGGGTACCCTCATGGCTACATCTCTTCTACCCGGTGTGATTTTATCGCCCTTTGCAGGAGTAGTGGTGGATCGATCCAACCGAAAGAGACTGATGATCTTAACGGACTTAATAAGGGGAATCACTATTATAATAGTTGCAATAGCAGCGATAATGGGTTTACTCCAACTGTGGATGGTTTTCTTGGCAGGCATCATTTTAGGAATAGGTGGGGCCTTTTTCGGACCGGCAGCAATGTCAGTTTTACCCCAGATGGTTCCCCGGGATAAATTAACCAATGCCAACTCCCTTTTCGGGGTTTCCAACACCGGTGCCGATATCCTGGGAAACTCACTGGGAGGCATACTCTACGTTTTAATAGGAGCACCCCTGATGTTTCTCTTAAATGGAATATCATTCATATTATCTGGAATTTCCATAAGCTTCGCTAAGATCCCTAAAAGCAGAGAATCAAAGATAACCACCGAAAATTTCCTTTCAGACCTTAAGGAATCCGCACAATTTGTATGGAAATTAAAGGGATTACTCTACATCCTATTGATATTTTCAATATTCAGCTTTCTGGTTCACATTGCTGTGGTACTGCTCATACCGTTATTTCAGTTTACCCCCGGCCTTGGAGCGGCAAAATACGGATTAACAGTGGCTTGTTTCACTGTGGGCGTGTTTATGGGGATGGTAGTCCTCTCAACCGTCAATGTACATCCATCCAAAAAGGCAACATTGATGCTGGTTTCACTCACTATCAGCAACCTGTGTCTAATCCTCTTTGCCCTTACCACCCAGTTCTACTTAATGGCTCTGCTTCTTTTAATCGCCGGTCTTTCAGAATCTGTGGTTAATGTGTTTATCCTTTCATCCATCCAGTCCGTAGTGCCTGACGAGATGATGGGCAAGGTAATGGGACTGGTAGGAACCCTTACCATGGCCCTCATACCCCTGGCCATGGTTACCGGAGGTGTGCTGGCCGAAATATTCCCCATAAGAACCATATTCCTGGTTTGTTTTGTGGGCAGTTTCCTGGTCTTTGTGAACCTCTTTTTCATTAAATCCGTGCGCAGATTCATTAACTTCGACCCGACCCATGATAGTAGGGAGGATCTAATTTGAAGTTAAGCATGAATATCCGGAAGAATTGGGTATTAAAGTAGGTTTCAAGATCGGGCAGTGGAGTTCATGGAAAATTTTATATACTAAACTGACTAATCAGTCTAATAGTTAAGTTTCAGGATGTCAGGAAATTGAAGGAAAAAGAACAGAAAATACTGGATACCTCCCTTAAACTCTTTGTAGAGAAGGGTTTTCACGGTACTTCCACCGCTGAAATTGCAAAAACTGCAGGAGTAGCTACAGGTACGCTTTTCCATTATTTCAAGACCAAAGAAGAACTCATTGACCGCCTTTATATTTACACCAAGGAAAGTATACTGGAAGAGGTTCAGGGGGATTATGATGAGAGCAACCCATTTAAAGAAAATGTTAAATCATTATGGTTGAAATTTGTGTGTTTGGGAATCAAAGACCCTTATAAATTCAATTTTATAATGACATTCCACTGTTCTCCCTACATTACCGCATTTACCAAGGGAAGAATTGAGGAAAAATTTGTGGAACTGCTTGAAATTTATAAAAAAGGATTTGAAGAGGGTGAAATTAAGGAAATCTACGATGAACTTCTCATGGATTATTTCTGGGGTAACATACTCAACACCATAATGCACTTTGAGAAAAACCCTGAAAAAATGAATCAAGAGAACGTAGACCTTTCCTTTGAACTATTCTGGGATGGAATATCAAGGTAAGTGTATATTTTTATGTGAAACTATTCGACTGACAGGTCAATCTATAATGAGGTATTAACCATGCAGTACAGGAAAAATGAGAAAAATGGTGATGAAATATCCGCACTGGGCTTTGGGGCCATGCGTCTAGCTACCAAGAACGGGAGGATTGAAAAGGAAAAGGCGAAAGAACAGATATATTACGCAATAGATCATGGGGTGAACTTCATTGACACCGCCTACCCATACCATGGCGGAGCCAGTGAATCCTTTTTAGGGGAAATCCTCCAAAATGAGTACAGGGAAAAGGTGAAACTATGTACCAAAATGCCCTCCTGGTCCATAAAAAAATATGAAGACATGGAGAAGTTCTTGGAAACCCAGCTGGACAAACTGCAGACAGACTACATTGACTATTACCTGATTCACAGCCTGGGGAAAGGTAGCTTCCAAAGACTTAAAGACCTGGGAGTCCTGGAATTTTTAGAAAAAGCCAAAAAAGAAGGGAAGATCAATAACATCGGATTCTCATTCCATGATAATGGTGATGCCTTTAAAGATATTGTGGATGCTTACCCCTGGGATGCCTGTTTAATCCAGTACAATTATCTGGATGAGAAAACCCAGGCCGGAACCGAAGGTGTGCAGTACGCCCACTCCCAGGGGATCAGTGTGTTCATAATGGAACCATTGAAAGGAGGTATCCTGGCGGACGTACCAGAAGAAGCCCAGAAGATATGGGATAGTGCACCGGTTCAGAGGAACCCCGCAGATTGGGCTTTAAGATGGGTGTTAAATCATCCTGAAGTAACCTGTGTGATCTCCGGGATGGGGGAATTAAACCAAGTTAAAGAGAATATTCAGGTGGCAGAAGAAACCCTGCCCGGTAGTCTCAGTGAAGATGAATTAAAACTTTACGATGAGGTTAAACAGGTTTATCGGGATCTTATGAAGATCAACTGTACTTCCTGCGGTTACTGCATGCCCTGCCCACGAGGAGTGGATATTCCCACATGTTTTGAGATCTACAACCACAAGTACATGTTCAAAACCAGAGGAACCTCATTCACTTATCTGACAAGACTGGGTGGTGTTTTCAGCGGGAATGAATCTCATGCAGGACTCTGTAATGGTTGTGGGAAGTGTGTTAGGGCCTGCCCCCAGAAACTGGAAATTCCCACCCTTTTAGATGATGTTTCCAAGGAACTGGGAGGAGTGGGATTCAGCTACCGGGTGAAAATTGGTAAAGCCGTTTTGGTGCCCCTTTTTGATGCATTCATTTCACTCAGCTCCAGATTTTCCAGATCGGGTAATTAGAAAATAATTCAGTCCGAAAACAGTGATTTTTTCCATTTCTTTTTTTCCATTTCCTCTTTTTTTATAATCCATAACTAGTTTTAATGTATATAACTGTACTACAAAGTATTAAATAGTACGATAACTTATTCATTAATATGACATTAACATCCAATCAACCGCTTATTCACGGTGCTGATTAGTTAAAATAAGGAGAATTAGAAATGGGAATTAAATATGAATCAGTGGTTCCATGGGGGCGATCTTACCCAGAATATGTTGCCATGTTCAATTTAACCCCATCTGACTTAAATAAATCAATCTTAAGTTGTGGGGATGGACCTGCCAGTTTTAATAGCTCAATGAACCAGAAAGGGAAAAACGTGGTTTCTATTGATCCAGTTTATAGTTTAAGTAGAACTGAAATTGAAAAGAGGATAGATGAAACTTGCAAGATAGTTATGGCTCAAACTAAAAATAACCAGGACAAGTTTGAATGGTCTGGAATTGGAAGTGTGGAGGAACTGTTTAAAATACGAATTGAATCCATGAAAGAATTTCTTTCAGATTATGAAGTAGGTAAACATGCCAATCGGTACATAACAGCAGAATTGCCTTTTTTACCATTTGAATCTAATGAATTCGATTTATCCTTGTCTTCTCATTTTCTATTTTTATATACCGAAAACCTATCACTGGAATTTCACTTAAAATCCATTGATGAAATGTTAAGAGTGTCAAAAGAAGTTAGAATCTTCCCGTTATTAGATATGAATGCCATAACATCCCCCTATGTTAACCAAGTCATTGATGGGTTTTCTCGAAAGGGTTATGATGTGGAAACAGTGCGGGTTAACTATGAATTCCAAAAAGGTGGGAATTTAATGCTAAAAATAATAAAGTAAGTATATGGAGGAATATAGGAGAATATCGAAGAATATGGAAGAATAATGAAGTATAAAGAGATATAAGGAATAATTAGAAGAATGAGTAAAAATAAGGGAAAATAAGAAGAATGAGGAAGAGTGATTGAATACCATATTAATTTTTGAAAATATCCTAAAAACTGTTTTTTGATTTAAAAATAATTTATTTAACTTTATTGTTAAGATCCAACCGTTCTTTGTAATTTAACTCTTTGAAGGTGATTTTATATGCTGTTCCATGACTCCTATCCATGGTTATTTCACCATCAAGTTGATTTACCAAATTGTTAACCAGTTGCAAACCTAAGGAATTAGTTTTCTTAAAATCAATATCAGCAGGGAAACCTATCCCATCATCAGCTACTATCAGGGTGTATTCATCATTTTTAATTTTCATATCAACTGTAATAGAACCTTTCTCATTATTTGGAAACGCAAATTTAAGACTGTTGGCCACCAGTTCGTTAATTATTAAACCTAAAGGTATAGCTGTTTCCATGTTAAGTTCAACGTGTTCCAGATTAAAAATAGGCCTGATTCTACCAATTTGTGATTCATAGGTGTAAAATATGTCTGAAACCAGTTTTTCAGTGTACTGTTTAAAGTTAATGTGGCTAAGATCACCGGACAGGTACAGTTTTTCATGGACCATAGCCATGGATTTAACCCTACTTTGACTGTCCTGGAGAACATCTCTTGTCTCATCTTCCCTTACATACTCTTTTTGAAGGTTTAGTAAACTGGAGATGATCTGCATGTTGTTATTTACCCTATGATGAATTTCCCTTAACAGCGCTTCTTTTTCCATTAAAGATGTTTTAATTTCGTTTTCAGCAATTTTTTGCCCCGTAATATCCGTTGCAATCACTAAAACATGATTAATTCTCCCATTATCCACAATAGGAGTTATATGTACCAAACCCCAATGAATATCATCATTTTTATCTTTAAACTTAATTTCAAATGGTTCTATAACATTTCCCTCCAATAAAAGGGATAATTTCCCTAAAATAAATGGTATATATTCTGGTTCCATTTCTCCCAATTCTGTAAAATTCTTACCAACTAACTCATTTTTAGATAAACCCAGCAGATTGGTTAATGCTTTATTTATTTCAACTATTACACCATCCACATCTATGAGCAAGTTATAATCCGGGTCTTTATCAAAAAGAGTTCTGTATTTTTCTTCACTTTCGGTTAATTCTCGGGTGCGTTGTTCTACTTTTTTCTCTAATTGAGAATGTGAGTCTTCAAGGGCTTTTTGGGTTTGTTTAAGTTCGGTGATGTCACTGTGCATGAAAAGATTACTCACATGATTTCCCTGTCCATCGTATAAGGGGGATGCCTGGGCCAAGGTCCATAATATGGAACCATCTTTCCTACGGAATTCCGGAGTAAAGGTAACCTTTTCACCTTTTAGGAGTTTTTTCCTGACTTCAACTAAGATATGCCTTTTATTTTCATCCACGAATTTAAAAATATTATGGTTCAGTACCTCCTCTTTTTTATACCTAAACAAATCACACATCCTCTGGTTAACATACAGGATATTTCCATCCGTATCCCCAGTTAAAACACCTTCATGTGTTGTTTCTACTATGTTACGGTATTTTTCTTCACTTTCAGCCAGTTCAATCTGGGATTTTTCAATTCTTTCACTTATGAAAATGATAATTACGCTTACTAAAATTAATATCATAACCCTATACAGTTGAATAATCAATGGATCAATGGGGCTTATTAACTCAGAGGAAATAAGAACAAACGCCAGGAAGAAAGCGACCCATATTCCCTTCCTTTTCCACCAGAATGCAGAAATAATAACCGGAATATAATAAAACTGAGAGAATACTATCCCTGTTCTTAGAATAAAGTGAAAATAATATGTTAAAATGCAAGCTAGGGCTACTAAAATAACCATAATCAAAGGTTTAGATTTGGTATTTGATTCACCCAAACTTAACTTCAATTAGAACCCCCCTTATTAATTATATATTTCCCAATCACCACATTAGTAAATTTTTATTTGGATCAGGGAGGGATTATATTTTATATTTCCAATAACAAACTATATTTTGAAATAACAAACATTTAATCATCTGATTTTAAAAAAACAAGTTAACATTCAGGTTATAAATATGGTTAAAAAAGTTTACCTGGTCGTTATTTTATTTATTGTGATTTTAATATCATTTTCAGCATTCTACATCTTCCAAAATCACCGCGAATCTGAAAAATCAGCCCCAGATAATTCAAATATAACCATTTTTTTAACTGGTGATGTTATGTTTGATTTTGCAGTTGATTCCCTTCTTGATGATGGTGTTGACCCCTTTGGAGATTTTGAATCTCTTTTTAAGACATCCGATATGGTGGTTATTAATCTGGAAGCTCCATTTACCAACTCCAGTAAGAACTTAAAAACGGTTATTCCAGTGAAAGCAGACCCAGAACACGCATCATTACTCAAAGAGAATAATATTAAGGTGGCCTGTCTTGCAAACAATCACATCATGGATTATGGTGAAACTGGGCTTAATGATACCCTAAAAACTCTGAAAAGTTATAATATCACCACAGTAGGTGCTGGTGATAACCTCCCTGAGGCAGTTAAACCTGCCTATTTTGTAGTTGATAACCGTACAATTGCTATCTTGAATTATTTTGATACAAGCACCTTCCAGGAATTTTCCACTTCAGAGTTACCCCCAGCCACCAGTAACAGCTCTGGATTTGCACCGGCAGATTGGAACGTGATTAAAGAAAACATAGATCAGGCCAAGAAAAATGCAAACATTGTTATCGTGGTTTTCCACTATGGAAATGAGTACTCAACAGTACCCAATGAATATCAGAAGAATATATCCAGAAAATGTATAGATGAAGGTGCAGATATGGTTGTGGGAAGCCATCCCCATGTAGTTCAAGGAGCAGAAAGTTACAGGGGTAAGGTGATCTTATACAGTTTAGGGAACTTTGTTTTCGACCAGACCAATCCTTCCCCTAAAGAATCAATGGCTGTGAAGTTCCAGGACTTAAACGGAAATTTAAGTGCAATAATATACCCCTTCCGCATGACCAATTCATGCCCCCGTTTCATGGATAATGAAAGTTCTGAAGCATTTTTAAAAGATTTAAAGGCACAATCTGATGCAGATATAAAGATCGAAGATGGTGTGGGAATTATAAACATTGAAAAGTCATGATTTAATTAAAATCATGATTTAAGACAGGATTTTTCTATTATTCTAAAAAAAATTCCTAAAAAAAGGAATTAAGTTAAAAAAAAGTATAAAAAAGTGTATGAAAAGTTATGTAAAAAATAAACGTTAATATTAGTATTTTTTCCTCTGTAACTTTAAATATAAAATTATTGTTCGATCGGTAGTTATTGTTTATTTTTTTACATACCCAATTCCCTCAACAATTTAATTAATAATCCACCCTAATCAGGTATCAGTCTCTATGAAAATCAAGTGCATTTAAAGCGAATCTGGAATAAGCTGCAGCAGGACCCCCTCCCATTTCTATAGCCACATCAATGGTTTCATATATTTCCTCATCTGATGCACCAGCAATATGAGCCTGTTGAACATGCCATTCAATACAGGGTTCGCATTTAGTTACAATGGATATGGCCAGGGCCATCAGCTCCTTGTTTTTGCGTGAAATACTACCCTCGGTAAATGCTTTCTTTTCCAGTTCCAGGAAAGAAGCATATGTTGAGCAGTTTTCCAAAAAACGGGAACTTAATTTTTCCCGATCACTGACACTTTGCCTGATTTTATCTTTAACAAATTCTGCCATGAAAATATCTCCTTACTTGATAATTAATATCAAACATTATTTTAACCTATTCACATTTAAATCCATTAAATGAATATCAATTAATCAAGCTAGGAAATTAATCTAAACTATGAATAAATGGAGAGACTCATGCGCGAAATAGTAACCATCCTGTTTGATGAATTTGAAACTCTGGATGTTTTTGGCCCTGTTGAAATCCTGGGAAGACTTGAAGAAAATTTTCACCTAAATTTTTATTCTCTTAAGGGCGGGATCATTAAAATCAGCCAGGATGTGCCGGTTTGGACTAATCCCTTGCATTCCCTAAACCTGAAGAATTATATCCTTATGATTCCCGGTGGAATTGGCACCCGCAAATTAGTGGAGGATGAGATTTTCCTGGAATGTCTTAAAACTTTGTCTCTTGATGCAGAATACGTTTTAACCATCTGTACTGGCTCCATACTCCTTGCAAAAACCGGTTTTTTAGATGGTAAAAATGCCACCACCAATAAAAGAGTATTCAAATGGACCCAACAATTTCCAAATGTGAATTGGGTTCATAAAGCTCGCTGGGTTAAGGAGGGCAATATTTACACCAGTTCAGGAGTAAGTGCTGGAATGGATATGACCCTTGGATTTGTTGCTGATTTATTGGGGTATGAAGTGGCCAAAGAGCAGAGTATCCAGATTGAGTACAGCTGGCAAGAAGATTCCCGTTGGGATCCTTTTTCTATAAATTACTGATCCATTGAGAAATTATTAAAAAAGCCAAATTTAAAATTGATTGGTAATTTCAAAAAAAATAAAAAAAATAGATTTAATAATTTCTTTTAAGACGTCTTACGTATATAGTAGCCCAGATATAGGCCACTGCACATCCCAGTCCTCCTCCGACTACTATTCCCCACCAGACACCTGAGGATCCAAATCCCAGTGTGAAGGCGAATAGATAGGCGAAGAAGGCAACAAATACCACTTCTCTCAATACTGTTAGTATCAGGGAGGTGAATCCTTTACCCATTGCCTGGAATATAGAGCTTGCAGTGATTCCCAGTGGAACGGTGATGAAGAATATGAACATCACCTGAAGGAAAGCTGCTATGGATGGTGCCATGAAGGCACTTTCCGGGGAGTAGGTGAATATAGTGGCTATACTCCCGGCGAATAGATAGGTTAATGTAGCAGTAACCAGGGCTATTCCCACTCCTAACTTGGCAGAATAACTTAAAGCCGTGGATAGGTTTTCATATTTACGGGCCCCGTATGCTGCTCCACCAACAGTGATGGCGGCGGTTCCAATTCCAATTGGTGGTATCATGGCCATCATAACCACTCTCCAACCCGCAGTGTAGACTGCAACTGCCTCTGCTCCCCCGGTTATAACCAGCATGAAGTTTAAGATTATTCCCAGTATAGACATGACCAGTGATTCAACACTGGCTGGTAGTGCTACCATCAAAATATTTTTAACCACATTCCAACTCGCTTTGAAGTCTTTTCTCGAGAAAGAGACATAAGTATCTCTTTTTAACAGTAACCAGTAGATCAGGACCACACAAGAGATGGAACTGGAAATTATGGTAGCCCAGGCTGCCCCACTTACTCCCCATCCAAAGTAGTATATGAATATAGGGTCCAAAAATATATTCAGGACGGTAGTGGCTGCAATGGCATACATTGGCCGATTCACATCCCCCTCTGCCCGTAGAATACCGGAAGCTACGTTGGAGAACATGAAGAAAATAAGACCCCCGAATACTATCTGACCGTATTGCATTGCCAGATCTACTGTAACACCTGCACCCATCAGTAGCAGGATGGGTTTTAAGAATAACAACAGGACAACTGTTACTCCCGCAGATACCGCAATTGTGAGTAGTAATGAATGCATTGCCGCATTATCTGCACCTTTTTTATTCTTGGCACCTATGCATCGGGCGATCAATGACATTGCCCCTGCCCCCAGACCATTACCCAAACCTATCACTATCATAAAAAGAGGGTTGATGAAACCTAACGCAGCCAGGGCATTTGGTCCAAGACCGGCAACCCATATACTATCTGCCAAGTTGTAAGCCATGATCAAGAACATAGAAATGACCATGGGCATTGCCAGTACCCTGATTGCCCGTTTAGGTTCCCCCGTAACCATGGAGATACGCTGATCCACATCTTTTGAACTTTGATTATCAGTATTCATCTTTTTCTCCGTTTTAATACTCTAAAAACATTCGACTAAGAGGTTTTAAGATTTTAAAAATCTTAATTAGCTCTTTAAACTAATTTAACTCCAATTATAGATATAATTTAAGATAAGAGGAGTTATTATCAACTATTTAGCTGGAATAGGTAAAATTAGATTCAACACTATTAAATTGTTGATACAGATATATATCTTTGTGGTCGCCAGATAAAAATAATTAATAATTCTTGGGCATTTTCTGTTTAAAAGTTTTTATTCAGAAATGTAGAGTAAAGCCGATGATCTGGCAAAAAACATAACTAAATAAGCAACAAGGAATGAGTATAATACTGTGAACACGTTAAAACTAACCAAGTTAGCTGGAAAAAGGAAATTAACCAGATTTAACAATGTAAGCAGGGCAAAAAAGATAATCACCATTGTAACGTACCAGAAAATGAGTTTGCCCCATCCTATCTCACCAATTTCATTGATTATTTCATTGAACCGGAATGCTGTTTTTAAATCACCATCGTAGTTTGCCATATGCACCAGAGCCATGAAAAATAGGGGTGCAACTGCCACCATATACAGAATCCCAATAAGAGCTGTTGATCCTTCCGGAATCATAATTGGGAACTCACCTAAAACTGACATGAAATTTAGAAACATTAATCCAATTTTAGACTCGAATAAACCAGTAAGTAAGTAGTTTAGATCCATACCCATCATTGAAAGATAATTTACAAGGTAGTCAAAAGAACCTTGTATAAAATATATTATCATTAAGATAGCAGGGAGACAGTAAACAAAACTGATCAGGTAAACCTTCAAACCATCTGTTAACATAATTTTCCAATTACCAAAAACAGGAGGTTTGGAAAGATCATCAAGGGATGACTTTAAAATTTTAAGGAAATAACCATCAACGAAAAATCCAATCACAAATCCAATTAATATTAAAATCCACACTACCATGAAATCTGTTACACCGAATGATTGGATAATGGGAGATATGCTTGTGATTAGAGTGATAATTCCCAAGATCAAAAATTTTTTCAAATCTGAAAGGGGATATTTTAGAGAATTCCCTATTATTTCCTTTAGATCCATATTATTAACCCCATTTTTATTTCCATTTAGTATTCTTCCTATTTCATCCATTATTAATATGATTATTTATATAGAAATAATCTGCTAAAAATATCCCCCCTAACCATCTTTAAAAAGGAGAAATTGAATTTGTACGACGTTATAGTGATCGGAGCAGGGCCTGCTGGTTGTATTGCTGCTAAAAAATTAGGAGAATCAGGTTACAAAGTTTTATTAACCGAAAAAATGAGTTTACCCCGGGAAAAGTCATGTTCAGGCATTCTCATACCAAAATCAATCCAGATGATAGAAAAAGAGTTTGGGAAAATACCAGAGTCTGTTTTCTCCCATCCCAGGATTAGTCAGGGAATTATAATTAACAGCACCCATGGGGAGGAGTACCGGTTTGAAAGTGAAGGTTACAATATCTGGAGGAACTTATTCGACCAGTGGATGGGCCTTAAAGCAGAAGACGCCGGTTGCACCCTCCAAACACTGACTGCAGCAACTGGTTGTGAAGAAGAAAAGGACCATGTCAGGGTAACCTTCGCCAAAATACCTGCCCGAAACCATGCCCGGTTTTTAGAAAATGGAAGCCCTGAAATCTTTCATGAGAAGGCCAGGATGGTGATAGCCTGTGATGGTGCATCCAGCAGGATAAAAAGGGATATTTTAAAATCACCCTCAAATCACATAATCACCTATCAAACCTTCTGTAAGGGTAGTATTGGCCTTGATTATGGGTTTTTCCATGCCTTTTTAGATCAGCAATTTTCACAGTACGATGCATGGTTCAATGTAAAGGATGATTACCTGATTATTGGTGTGGGGGTTAAAGATGCTTCTTTAATGAAACATTACCATTCTAAATTTGTTTCATATCTAAAATCACATTACCATGCGCGGATAAGTCCCTTTGAAAGGGAAGAAGTGGGCTTAATGCCATATATCACTCCAGAATTCCCGGTGAACCTGGGAAAAGGCAGGGTGATTTTTGCAGGGGATGCTGCCCATCTTTTAAATCCCATGGGTGAAGGAATATCCAGTGCCCTGGCCAGTGGTTCTGCTGCATCTGAGGCCATTAAAACCGAACTTGGATCTGAAAGTGATATAAATTCACAGAACGTGTTGAATAGGTATGAGAGTAACTTAAAAGGAGAAATTGAGTACATGATGAGGCAGTGGAAGTTTTTAAGTACTATTTCACCAGAGTTCAGGAATTTTTATTGAATTAAATGACTTTACCACCCTAGTAGCTGTTTATTCATAAGAAAATATCCATCTACGATTATTTCTTACTGACTTATCTCATCTGCTGACTTATCGTGATAATTTTCACTAAAAAAGTTTTAAATAATATCTGTTTGTGAACATAACAGTATCAAAGGAGGTGAGAGTTTGAACAGAAGGTTAATAGCTATAATATTGATTGTAATCGTGATTTTAGTAGCAGCAGGAGCATGGTTCTTTTTGAAACCATCACCATCGGTGAATATCACCTTAACTAACGACACCAGTAGCAGTGTTAATACCGCCAATCAACACAAAAATCAGACAAATAATACTAGTACGACCAATATAACTGCAGCAAAGGCAAAAGAACTGGCAGGTAAGTACGTTGGAGTTGGAGTGACGCTTGAAACACCCACACTGACCACTTATAAGAATGTTCAGGTGTGGAAGGTGCCAGTGGTGACATATTCACCCAACAAGACCAATCTTGATCCCATCTATATCAACGCCAAAACAGGAACACGGGTGGTTTAAATCACCCTTTAATATATTTTATTTTTAAAATATCCTTTTATTTAAGTACTCCCATTAAAAAAGCCAGTTTAGAATATACAGATCACACAAGTTTCCAATAGAAGTGGACTCACTTTATTCCTAGATGATCAATCTTGATCCTATAATTACCACAAAATTTTCGTTATCCCTCAGTTACTATTTTAACAGTACTATTTATAATAGTACATGTAATAATAAAAATAAGTTTTAACCAGATTCATAATGTTTGAATCAATATCAATAGATTTAAAGGTGTTTAAATGGTATCCTCCCGGGAAAAAATCGGAATAATCATTGTCATCATTTTAATTATCAGCCTTATTGCCTACAACTTTACAAAAACTGGCGGAATAGAACAAAACACTCCAGTGAATACTTCATTTTTCTCTGCGAATGGAGTTAGCTTTGAGTATCCCTCATCATGGAGAATAACCACTGAAAAACAGGACGATGATACGTTCATTGTGGGACTTAAGGATGACTCTTCGTTATTCAAAATGCCACCATTCCAATTGCAGATAACCCCTAATTATGGTATATCTGAAGAAGGTTTGAAAAAACAGCTGGAGAATACTGTTCCCAGTGATGGTTGGAGTAAAGTTTCAAATTCAACGATCATTATAGATGGAAAGACTGCTTACCTGGAAGTTTTTAATGTTAAAAGCATCTGGCCACCAGTATGGGATGATAAACTGGAAATCATTACCCTGGCCAACAATAACAGTACTTACACCATACTTCTTGAAGCACCCCAAGACCAGTTCAATAAAGAACACTTCGACATCCTATTAAACAGTTTCAAAATAGAATAATATGGAGGCATTTGATGGTTAATGAAATAGATTACTATAAATCCAAAAAATCCGAGTTTTTTGCCCAATTTAATGAGTTCTGTGAACGGGTTGGTGTTTTAATCCAGGATAAATATGGTGAAAACTTCAAAAAGGAAGTTATGGGGGAAATTAAAGTAGAATACGAATCCATCTATGATCAATTACCCTATATTGGTGGGGATGAAAATTATCTAACCACTGATCTGGTTGGTGCGGCAGGAAGCCTTGCATTCTATTTAGTTCTAAAAAGGCATGGAAAACCTTTAAAAGAAATTGGAGAAATGGCGTATAAGGCAGAAGAAAAGGCATTTGAAGATCATCCCGAAGCAGTCCCTCCCATGAACAATCCAGAATCTATTCCTTATATGAAATATGCTGCTGAAATGTCTCTGAAAAAAAGGTTTCCAGGAGACTGGGTTTACGATTTTCTAGAGGGAAATGAGGAATTTGATTTAGGCATGGATTTTACCCAATGTGGCATACAAAAACTATACCATAAATATGATGCAGATGAATTCACCCCTTACCTGTGCGCCATGGACATTATAATGAGTGAATGTGGGAATTTAGGACTACACCGGACACAAACCCTTGCTGAAGGTAGCAATAAGTGTGATTTCCGTTACAGGGGTGGACGAGAAACTAAAATTTCCAATACGGTAATAAAAAAAGATTAACCAGTTTAGGTAGAATGATCTGATTTAAAGATAGAAAAAAACTATTTAAGGGAAATTACTTCTGTTTAATAAATAAACCCCCGCTTAATGGGAAATAACCCCTGTTTAATAAAATAAAATAGTTTAAGTGAAAAAACTTTTTAATAAAATAAGATCGTTTAAGTGAAAAAAAACCCCTTTTAATTAAATAAAATATTTTAGGAAATAATAACCGGCAATCCCATGAATTCCCCATAACGAAGTACTGCTTGGGTTAAGGCATCATTTTCAGCTTTTGTTAGTTTTCTAAAGGGATTGCATTCCATTAATACGGCATCTTTTTTGAATGTGCGCTTCCAGGTACCAACTATCTGTCCATTAACTGCAATGGTTGACCTAAAAACATCCTGCAATTTTCTCTTACTGGTTTTATTCATGGAAGCACTACGGTCCTGGTATCCGAATAAATATTCATCATATGTTGGTAAAAGATGCGCCATGGTTGTAACATTCTGTTGGGTGGCTTTATAGTACCAATAGGTTTTACCATCCACTGTTTCCTCGGTTAAATCTGATTTAACAGATGTTAAACCGGTTCGGGCATCAGCTGCCAGTAGCCCAGACCACCAAATAAAATCCTTCAACGTTGCAGGGCCACGGCTCTTGAAATAACGCCGGGCCAACTCTGCCAGTGCTTCTTCACGTGTGAGGTCGGTTTTGGGAACAGAATCCATTGACATGTAAAGGGGATTATTTCGTTCCACCCCACACTGACATATAATCCCATCAAGAGAAGCTCTTTGCAACATGTAAGGTGCACGCTGTCCTTCGGTGGATATTCCATTTTCCTGAACATTTACTAATAATTCTTTCCGGTTTAATTCATTTCCGCCTTCTAAAGCATGTTTTAACACATAATTACTTTGTTTTAGAGTTTTATCATCCAATCCAAGCTCCCTGTACCTGCGCGTGTTGCTTTTAATAATCCTTGGTGCCATTAGCGTGAGCATCCAATGAATATCCTCAGCAGCTACTAAATGCAGGGTTCCTCGCATGAGCCACGTGCGGAAAATAGCCTTATCTTCAATTGCTTTTGCTACAATTACATCAGTACTCTCAGGCAAACGCAATCCCACTGCCCACTTAGCACCAGGGTAGTCCTGGCCCTGAATAGCCCCCATCCAGGATATTAGTTCAACAGGCTTCTTGAACTTGGTAGATGTAAGCTGTTGATTATGAAGTCGTTCCAGGGCAATTTCTGATTGTTTCATGGAATTTTTTACCTCTTTAAATCAGGATTGTTCCAAATGATGATTAGAGCCAGTATAACCACAAAGATCATGGTGAAAACCGTGATCAGGGCCATGGATAGTGTAGTATCATTGAACTGGTAGAATATGGAAAGTATGGTACCCAAAGCCATTATACCATAGATTACCGGGCCTTCACTCCAGAATGGTTTGTTGGATAGTTCTGCTATTTTTTCTTCGGTTATTGAGTCGTATTTAGTCAGGTAGATTCCAAATAACTGGAAGATTATGTACACCACCATGAACCAGCCGAAGTAGTTGGATAGGGGAACTCCAAAATACGCTCCAGGGTTGTGCCATACCCAGAGACCCTGCAGTGTGCTGCTGATGGGATCAACTGTGAGATCCCACATTACCATTAGAAAGGTGGCTATGAATGATACCAGGAAGACCTGTTTTCCTTTAAGTTTCTGGGAGTACTGGCCAGTTAATATGTTGGCCAGTATCCATGATAGGTAGCCCATGGCAAAGTATTCGAAAATTATGATCAGGGGAACAGGAAGCACTCCTAAACTTGGTGAATAATTGTAAAGTCCATATGGAAATCCAGTAATGACGCTAAGGTTCTCAAAGAACAAACTCACACCCGAAGCTATTAAAAAGAATGCAACCGTGCCTTTTAACCCGTAACGCTCCCTGGCTAAAATGAATACAACAATAAAGATAAGTGCAGTCACTGCAAAAGAATCCAATGCCAGTAGATTGGTGTTACTGTATGAAAAAACTATGAAGATGTTGAATAAAAAGAATATCACTATTAAAAACCATCTTAACCTGTTGAATGAACTTGCCTCTTTTTCAGTCATTTAATTCCCCCTATTTAAGTCTAAATTTACATATAATCTTTATTTCAATTTTGGATTATTTAAAACATTGACCAGAGCGAGTAGGGTCACACCGGTTTAATTCATGTGACTTCTCTTTAAGAGCTCATTTGAAAATCCCAGTTTAGAAGTTTAACAATAGTTATTAATATTTTAAGAATACAAATATACTATAGGGTGAGGAAAAAATGGTAAGTATCAATGAGGACGCTCCGGTAGTGGCCAAGGTCCAAATCGAAATTGAAGCAGATCTAGATACTGTGTGGAATATCATGGCTAATATTGAATCATGGCCTAATTGGAATCCTGATGTGAAAGATGCGGTTCTTCATGGTGATTTAAAACCAGGAACACATTTCCAGTGGAAATCGGGTCCTGGAAAAATTACATCAGTGCTGCAGAATGTGGAACCTCCCCATCTTTTAGCCTGGACCGGTAAGACCATGGGGATTAACGCAATTGATATCTTTAAATTTGAGTTTGTAGATGGTAAAACCCTTGTAAAAGAAGAAGAATCATGGGAAGGCCTTTTAAGCCGTGCCATGCACGGGCGGTTCCAGACTATGCTGGAAGAATCATTAGAATCAGGCTTGAAATATCTTAAAGCGGAAGCAGAATCTGTAAAAGATTAGAAAGATTGTTTTTTTGATTAATATTCAAAAACCAGTGCAGGACCAAAAATCATGAGGCAAAAGCTGAATCTCATCACCCTTGGTGTAAGTGATCTGGAAAAATCCCTAGAATTTTTTGAAAAAGGATTGAAATGGAAAAAATCTTCATCAAGCACTGATAAACTGGCCTTATTCCCATTAGGCGGAATAGTTATGGCATTGTATCCCAGGAAACTCCTGGCAGAAGATGCAACTGTAGAAGACAATCCGACAGGTTTTTCAGGAATTACTATTTCTTACAATGCAAGGTCAGAAAGGGAAGTGGATGAGGTATTAGGAGAGGTTAAAACTTTAGGGGCAAAAATCGTGAAACCTCCTCAAAAAGTATTCTGGGGCGGTTATTCAGGCTATTTTCAGGATCCTGATGGTCATCTTTTTGAAGTGGCCTTTAACCCATTATGGGGATTTGATGAGAACGATAATTTAGATATACCCTGATAAACGGAGTAAAACTTCCAAAACGGTGAAATGCCCAAATAATCATTTGTTTTAAGTACTAAACTTAATTGTTTCATCCAATACCATTATGCTACCTAATTTTAAGTTAATCTGTGATTTGTTTTTATGTTCGCAATTTACATCCATCTAACTACATAGTTGGTCCATTATCCCCCATTTAATCAAATAATTTTTTTATATTTAATTTAAACAAGATAGTACTATTGTATGAACTTTATAATGGCACAATTTTGCCTTAAGTCACTATTATTGATAAAACAGGAAAATAATACCTTAAAACGCGAATCCAAAAGATTTATAGACTTCTCAACATATTAATAACCTATCATCAAGATAATTTTTTTATACCTAGAGCAGGTAGATTACCAATTAAATTTTAAATCATGTGAAAGCTCAATGGCAAATCTAAAGAGGGAAACTGGAGATGAGTACTGTAGAAGTAGAGATTCTTCGTAAAGAGGCTAAAGAAGAGGAAAAAAGAGAAATAGAAGAACTAAGACAAAAATACAAACAAAGACAAAAACAACGCCAACAACAAAACACACCACAAAACAATACCAACCCCGAAAAGGAAGCCCTCATACAACAAGCCCAACAACAAGAACAACAAGAAAAAGAACAAATCAGACAAAAACTCAAACAAAGACAAAAACAACGCCAACAACAAAACACACCACAAAACAATACCAACCCCGAAAAGGAAGCCCTCATACAACAAGCCCAACAACAAGAACAACAAGAAAAAGAACAAATCAGACAAAAATACAAACAAAGACAAAAACAACGCCAACAACAAAACACACCACAAAACACCACTTACCTAGAAAAAGAGGACAACGAACAAAACAAAAACACAACTACAAAAAACCCAGAAAAGGAAGATCTCTATAAAAGAGCTTTGAATAGAGAAATAATAGAGAATGATGACATTTGGGAACAGTTTCTGGTAAAAAAGTCTAAGCAGAATGCTGAACGGTTTAATCAGTCCGAGGAAAGTTATGAATATGAACTTGAAAGTGAGGGACTTGAAACTGATGGGATTGAAAGCGAAAAATTGGGGATAGCAGAGCTTAATGGGGAAAATGACCAATTAGAAACTGTTGATAGATCTGCATTACTGGCAAAGTACAATATAAAAGATGTTCAAGAGGATGATGTTACCAATCTTCTAGAAAATTTTGATAGATCAATAACTGATGAGAATGTTGAAGAAATAGAAGAAAGATTGATGGAGACCATTAAACATTCTGCTTTGTCTCATCCTAAAATTGAATGGGTTAATGTACTGGTATTTTTAGATGAAGAACAAATGATAGGTAACATTAAAATATTGGCAGAATATGATGATAAAAACTTTATAAAACGCATAATATCTGATAATAATAAAAAATTAGAAGTGGAATTGATACAAATCGCATTATATGAAGTATGGGATGTTTTCACCACATTAGGCGTTAACACCAATGATCTCGAATCAAAAATAGAAGTTGAGGTTGAACTGGACCGGGCGTAGATATTATCATGAACTTAAACCGTTAATAATAGATAAATAATCTAATATAATCTTGTTTATTTTAAATCCCTGATTTTATTGCTTAATGGGTTTTTCTTAACCATTCATGAAGCTAATCGTGAACTTAATCATGAATATGGTAGGAATAATTATGATATTTCTTTATAAAATTGATATATTAAAACAAGACTCATGCAGGTTTATAAATTAAATTTTCCCTTAAAATAAGGGTTCATTTCTATAAATATCCTTATTCCGGGCATATTTTTTATTTCATCCAATCTTTTGGGATTAATGGATATATCAGGATCATGTCCCGTTGGTTTAAGAACAATATAACCCTCAACAATTAAAACACTAATAGTATCCTTAACTCTGTTTATTTTATGTTTAGGAAATCCTTTGCATGCATTCACAATAGGAGTGTGTTTTTTGCCCACATATCCATGACTCAATAAATTGAACAGAACCTTCTCCCTAAGTTTTGGTTTCATAATATTAATTAAGTAAATAGTAATAAATATATGACGTTAGTTTTTTATACAAGTTTGTAGTAAAAAAATACATTAGGTGATAATTATGTTGACTGATATTTTTGGTTCAAGTCCCCGGGTTAAAGTGATCGATCTTTTCATATCCCATCCCTGGACAGAATACACTAAAACTGACATTGCAAATTACTCTCAAATTGCTCGCAGTACATTATATGATTTTCTAGAAGAATTAGAAGATTATGGTCTTATTAAAAAAACAAAAAAAGTAGGAAATGCACAACTTTACATGGTAAACATGGACTCCGAAGTAAGCAAACTTATCAGTGCTTTCCAGTTGAGTTTGGCTGAGATAGAAATTAAAAAGCAGACAGAAAATACTGAAGACAATATTCCCAAGGATAAATTGAAAAATATTGAAGTTCCTACTTCCAAATAACTTCCTACTCAAACATTGGCATCCTGATGATTTTTTAGGATAAATCTATTTTATATAAAATCTGATCGATTGATTTTTTTTAAGTTATACTTTTTGGACTATCCACCCGAAACTGTTAGATTAAACCGGTAATGTAATTTCCTAGAGGTAGAGTAATATTAGCTTCAATAATCGCTGCAATAAAGATTAAAACTATGGCAATTGCAAGCAATACCAGGGAATCCTTAAATTTCCAGTAATGATCACTTATGGGTGTTTTTCTCATTATACTTTTTATTACCCCTATAACCAGGGTTGTAAGCCTGAATCCTGCAGCACCAGCTATAATGAATCCTGGAAGTTCCAGTATACCATGAGGTAAAGTGTAAACAATAAAATGTACCGGAGTGAAAACTCCAGAACTGGTTACAATAGGACCATGTATTAAATATCCAAGGAATGCCCCATAAAGGAATCCATTAACTGATAAGACCCCTACTGGAATTATTCC
The DNA here is from genome assembly GCF_963666025.1 of uncultured Methanobacterium sp. Taxonomy (NCBI): domain Archaea; kingdom Methanobacteriati; phylum Methanobacteriota; class Methanobacteria; order Methanobacteriales; family Methanobacteriaceae; genus Methanobacterium; species uncultured Methanobacterium sp. The sequence continues at coordinate 1,157,087 of NZ_OY762552.1, forward strand.
AATCAGTCCACCAAAGTAGGCAACAAGTGCAGCTTGAAGATTGTGAAGGAATATTGAAAGTGTATTTATCTGGATATGGCTTTCATGAAGTAATGTGAAATAAGTGTTCAGGAGATGTCCAATATAATCTGATGAAAAGTAACCAATCAAAATACCTAAAAATAAGAATCCCAAAAACAGGACTACTGAAAAGGTTAATATTGTCTTGTTCCGATTATAAAGACCTTTAAAAACCCCTGAGAACTTATTCCAAAAATTGTTATCTGTAACCTGTTTAGACATAATACAATTCTCCCCATTCATCAAATATGATGAGCTTAATTCATAATTATTCAATCACCTATAATAATTATAGTTTGTGCTTCATTATTTAAAAGTATAAAATGAGCTTAAATCTGATTTATTAGTCTAAAA